>JACCZJ010000446.1 GCA_013696065.1 Nocardioidaceae bacterium | reverse complement strand
CTCCACCCCGAGGACAACCCCTACTTCACTTAAGCGGATACCCAGAACATGTGTTCGATCATACATGCTTCCACCGACAGTAAAACCCTTGTCCACAGGGCATTTTGACGAGATTGCGGCGGCGGGAAAGGGCCATGGATGAGCCCTGCAACTGACTCGCTGGGATAAGGACCGGGACCTCGCATCCCCGGACCAACGACTCCAAGAGCTCTTGTGTCTCGGCATCTGTCGAGAGGACCGTCGAACCGCGCATTCCTCGGGTGAGCAACACCTTGTATGTGTTGCGGACCGCCCGGTCGAACTCCGTCGCAGGTACCCCGCTTGACCTGGCTGTCGTGGCTGAATTCCGGTCTCGCTAGCCACCTATCCCTCCGCCACACCAGGTCCGGACCCAAGATCACACCGGCATAGTCGTACTCGAATCCCTGTGCCGTGTAGAGGAAGCCGACCTGTTCGAAACCGGCTGGGTCGCTCGCCCAGAACGGAGTCCCCGGAGCCCCCGCATGCGAAGTCTGCTTCTTGCTATTCCACGGCTTGCGCCAGTCGCCGACTCGGACATCGTCGACCAGCCCGCCGTCCTTGATCGGCTCGCTCCAGTTCCAGCAATAGCCAGCAGCCATCCGGGCGCCGTATCCCCGGTCCAGCATGGAACGCAGCCGGTCCTCCATCGCGCTCGGCTGGCTGGTCACCTCGAGAACGAAGTTCTCGTCACCGTGCCATTCCATGGGACCGCCCGGCTCCAGCTCAAGAAGGCGCAATACCCACTGCTCGTAGGCGCGACTTCCTCCGCATCGAAACTGGCCGTCCAGGTCGATCTTTCGGGCTTTCAGGCCGAGACGCTCGGCGGCTGCTTCAATGTCCGCGATCGAACCGATCTCACCTGGACGGACGACCTGGTGTTCGTCGAGGAGAAACACGGGCACTCGTGCCGCATCGATCAGTTCTTCGACCTGCGGACGTCCGCTGCGCATCTCGGCTTTCGTGTACCTGTTGGCCGACGTCTCGCGGACTCGGTGCGCCTCATCGCACAACAGCACATCCAGCCCATTGCGCTCAGCGTCGACGAACTGGTTGAAGTACTTGAACATGCTCTTGACACGAGGCTGCCGCGCCCCGGCCACCCGGCGAAGTGTTTGGGTGAAAGCGCTCGATCCGGTGGCGTGCAGGACAGAGCGGCCGTTGCGTGACAACTCGCCCAGTAAAGACAGAGCAATCACGCTCTTGCCTGATCCGGGACCGCCGCTGACGATGATCACTTCCTTGGCGTTGGCGCTGCGACTCCGCTCAACGGCGCGCATCACCAGCGAGTACGCCGTCTGCTGCTCGTCAAGGAGAACGAACTGTTCACGCGACTGCACTTCGTCGGCAGCGAGTGTCAGCAACTGTTTGCTCGGGCGAACGGCTGAACCCATGAGTTCATCCGCAGCGTCTACACCAGGGGCCGCGGCGAGCCTGCCTCGAAGGAAGGCAAGAAACTCTCCCCTGCGCTGCCCGGTGAACATTCGCCCGAGGTCACTGGCTGGCAAGTGCCACAGACTGTCGACGTCGAGGTCTGTGGCGTTGTGGAGGTAGGCAACACCCGCCAGGCGCTCGGCGTGCCCCTCCAGAACCGCCGCGAAATCACCGAGATGGGTGCAGTAGCGACGCACCTGCTCGACCGGATGTAACCGCTCACCGAATCCATCCAACTGACACACGTCCTCGGTGCCATCGAGCACATTGGCGCGGGACCACTGCTTCAGTTCGACCACGACGTACGACGAGTTGCCCCGCTGGGGACTAACGCCACACAACACGACGTCAGCGCGCTTGCTTGTCAGCGGCAACTGGTACTCCACGAGCGCTTCGACCGCACCCAGGCCCGCCTCCATGAGATCGGCCGACAACACCTCAAGGCTCCGCTCCCAGGAACGGACCTCCGCAGCTGGCGCGGCCCGAGCCAGCCTGTGTGCATACTGCTCAGAGAGCACACCCACGAGCGACCCACCCTCGATCTGCGAACGCAGGCGCGCGACTGACGCCCGGTATAACGGCACGGTGACCCCAGGAAGACAGAAATGACTTCCCGTAACGGGTGGAGGTGTGCCTCAGGGGCGTGCCTGTCGGGCCGTAACGGCTTGCAGACCAAGCCTATGACGCGTCCTGCACGTTCGCAGCGAGGGCCGCGAAGTCTCCGGCTAGATAATAGTGTCGCGGGGACTACCCGACGCGTCACCAGGGCGTTGCCGGCCCTCGGGCGGAAGGTCGTCACCGTCGCGGCTCGGGAGGTCCGGCGTACCGGAGTCAGTCGAGGAGCCCTTCGGCGGCATCTGGATTTTGCGGAGCTGAGTGTTCATGCTGCGCCACAAGAGATAGGTCGCGACACCCAGCGAGGCGACGAGCACCAAGGCAATCCAGCCGGGCCTGACGTCCTCAGGTTCGTAGGCAAGCAGGCTCCCGGCAAAGGTGAAGGCATCGCCGGATGAGGCCTGCGGTAGGGCCGATGCGAGCGTCATACCCCTATCGTCTCGCGCCGGCCGTCATAGTCGTCGGCCAGGTCGCGTATCCCAGCGAACAGGTCGTCCTCCGGCAGCTCGGTTGCCACGAGCGAATGGACCAGCTCGAAGTCCTCGGTCGGCCAGGCCTCTCGGTGCACGTCGAGCGGGACCGCGAACCATGGGCCCTCGGGGTCGATCTGCGTCGCATGGGCGATCAGCGCCTGGTCGCGGATCGGGAAGTACTCCGCGCACGGGACGCGGGTGGTCACCCGCCGCTCGTGCTCGGGGTCGGGCTTCCACTCGGCAAGACGCTCCGCATAGGGCGACTCGAGTCCGCGCGCGATCATCGCCTCGTGAATCGCGACGATCCGGTCCCGGTGGAAGGTGTGCTGATAGTAGAGCTTGAGCGGCTGCCACGGCATGCCTAGCTCCGGATGGGCGTCGGGGTCACCTGCCGTCTTCCACGCCTCCAGGCTGACGACATGGCACATGATGTGGTCGGGGTGTGGGTAGCCACCGTTTTCGTCGTACGTCGTCAAGACGTGCGGCCGGAACTCCCGGATCAGCCTGACCAACGGCGCGGCCCCCTCCTCGGGACTCACCAACCCGAAACAGCCGTCAGGCAACGGCGGCTTGGGATCGCCGTCCGGCCAGCCCGAGTCGACGAAGCCGAGCCAGTCTTGGCGGATACCGAGAACTTCGCGGGCTCGATCCATCTCTTGTCGGCGGATCTCGGTGATGTTGGCCAGCACGTCGGGCCGGTCCATGTTGGGGTTCAGTATCGAGCCGCGTTCGCCGCCCGTACACGTGACGACATGAACGTCCACACCCTCCGCCACGTATTTGGCCGTCGTCGCCGCACCCTTGCTCGACTCGTCGTCGGGGTGGGCGTGCACGTGCATCAGCCGCAAACCCTCAGTCACTCTCGATCCTCACTCGCTGTGCGTCGACCGCCCTGAGCGACAATGGTGTCAGGACACTCCAACCCTCGACACACGTGTCCAGCGTCAAGACCGCCACACCGAGCCTGAAAGCCGCCGTTCGTGAGTCAGCCCATCGAGCCCCGTCCGATTGCAGCCGCGCCCCGGCAGACGATGGAGGAAAGGTACGGCGTTCGGCCGCCTCGCCACCGAACCCTGACGCTGGGGGCCGTCGCCGGAGCGGCTGCCGTAGCGCTGGGCTGGTTGCTGTGGGTGGCGTGGATCCATGCCACCCCAGACGTGCGGGGCGAGTTGCGGTCCTTTTCTGTGGTGTCTGAGCATCAAGTCGACTTGGTGATCGACATACAGCGGACGCAGGGTGCCTCGGTCTTGTGCATGGTGAAGGCGCAGGCATCGGACCATGTGATCGTCGCCGAAGACGAGATCGAGGTTCCTCTGGGGGAGGCGGGAAACCTCGTCTTCGAAGCCACGATCGAGACCGAGCGCGAAGCCACCTCAGTCACAGTCACTGACTGCCGCTACGAGGCGCTGCGATCTTGGCGGTTGGGTTGAGGGCGTGTTGTTGATAGCCTCCATCCTTCCCCATAGGGCGCTCAAGATGTTGACGGCGCCCGCACGCAAGGAGCACAACCAGTGACACAGCCCGCTAGTGACAACGCCGTATGGCTCACGCAAGAGGCCTTTGACCGTCTCAGCGCCGAGGTCGCGCAACTCAAGGGTCCGGCGCGCGCCGAAATCGCTCGCCGCATCGCCGACGCGCGAGAAGAAGGCGACCTCAAGGAGAACGGCGGCTACCACGCTGCCCGCGAAGAGCAGAGCAAGACCGAGGCTCGCATCGCCCAGCTCGAAGACATGCTGTCTCGAGCACAGGTGGGCGAAACGCCTGGCAGAGGTGGCGTCATCGAGGCTGGCATGGTTGTCACGGTCAAGTTCTCCGACGATTCTGGCACCGAGACATTCCTGCTCGGAGCCCGCGAGGTCTTGGCGCTCGACTCCACGGTGGAGCTGAGCGTCTACTCGCCGCAGTCGCCGCTCGGTGCCGCCATCCTCGGCAAAAAGACCGGCGATAGCGCGACATACACAGCACCCAGCGGCAAGGCCGTCGACGTTGAGATCGTCGACGCCAAACCCTTCACCGGCTGAGGCTGCCGACTAGAACGGTGTGACGTCGTAGCCGGCTTGACGCAGCCGGGCCAGCATGCCCTCCGAATGTGTCTGGCCGCGCATCTCCATCTGCAACACCACTTCGACCTGGTCGAGTGGCAATGACTCGGCAGTGCGCTCATGTACGACGTCGAGCACGTTCGCCTCGGCCTCGCTCAACTCTCCCAACAATCGCGCCAGGCCGCCCGGCTTGTCGGGGATGCGGCAGCGAATCGCGAGATAGCGGCCCTGCGCCGCCATGCCGTGGCGGATCACCCGCATGAGCAGCAGGGGGTCGATGTTGCCGCCCGACAGCACCACCACGATCGGGCCCGGGAAGTCCTCAGGAGCATCCATCAGCGCCGCCACGGCAGCGGCACCTGCCGGTTCGACGACCACCTTGGCTCGCTCGATCAAAGCCAGGAGCGCCTTCGACAAGGACTCCTCCGAGACGGTCCGGATCTCGTCCACTGAGGACTGGATGGCCGCGAAGGGCACTTCTCCCGGGCACCCCACGGCGATGCCGTCGGCCATCGTCATCATGGCCTTCAGTGCGAGCGGTCTGCCGGCGTCGAGTGACGCCGGGTAGGCGGCCGCGCCCTCAGCCTGCACCCCGACGATCCGCACATCAGGGCACTGCGCCTTGATAGCCAGAGCGATCCCGGCGAGAAATCCCCCACCCCCGGTCGGGATGATCACGGTCTTGACATCCGGTGCCTGTTCGAGGATCTCGAGCCCACACGTGCCCTGTCCGGCCACGATGTCCTCGTGGTCGAACGGGTGGATGAGCACCGCCCCCGTTTCGGCCTCGAACTGACGGGCGCGCAGGAGGCACTCGTCGATCGTCGTGCCCACAAACTCGATGTCGGCACCGTAGCTGCGGGTGGCCTTTTCCTTGGGGAGAGGTGCGCCGTACGGCATGAAAACCGTCGCCTTGATGCCCAGCAGCTTCGCCGCGAGAGCCACCCCCTGTGCGTGGTTGCCGGCGCTTGCCGCCACCACTCCGCGAGCGCGCTCCGCTGCCGTCAGCTTGGAGATACGCAGGTAGGCCCCGCGGATCTTGAACGAGCCGGTCCGCTGGAGGTTTTCGCACTTGATCTTCACCTCTTGGCCGCAGAGCGCGCTGAGCCAGCGTGAGCCCTCCATCGGAGTGACGAGCGCAATTCCCTCGAGCGCAACGCGAGCTGCTTGAATGTCGGCGAGGGTGACCGTCGGGACAGCGTCAGTGGTGTCCATGGGGGTGAGCCTAGTCCCGGCCGAGGTCCTCTCGGCTCGATCGACTCTCTCGCCGTGGCGCCCCATGCGCCGTACGACCGGCTAGTGCGAACCTGGCGAGACATCACTCAACCGAAACCGCCCTCGTGGGAATTTTGACGAGGTGTGCGACCGTTGAGGCCTCATGACCGAAGTGCAAACCCCCGACGCCGACGGCTACCTACCTCATCGCCAGATCCTGATCGTGATGGGCGGCCTGATGGCTGGGATGTTCCTCGCCGCACTCGACCAGTCCATTGTCAGCACCGCACTGCCGCGCATCACCAGTGAGCTCGGCGGGCTCGACAAGCTGTCGTGGGTGGTGACGGCGTACATGCTGACGTCGACCGCCTCGACACCTTTGTGGGGCAAAATCTCCGACCTCTACGGGCGCAAACGCATCTTCCAGGCCGCGATCCTCACCTTCTTGGCCGGCTCGTTGTTGTCAGGCGCAGCGCAGGGGATCGAGCAGCTGATCGCCTTCCGTGCCGTCCAGGGTCTCGGCGGAGGAGGCCTTTTCGCGCTCGCGCTAGCCACCATGGGAGACGTCGTACCGCCTCGTGAGC
>JACCZJ010000437.1 GCA_013696065.1 Nocardioidaceae bacterium | reverse complement strand
CATGTGCTCAAGGCAGTACGCACGGTCGACGGCGTATTCGACGCCTACCGCGTCACCCAATAGGAGACACCTGCGCCCGCGGTGAGGATCCCGCCAGGCAGGTTGAGAGGTCAGTTGGCTCCGTGAGCGACAGCGAGCGGCGGTAACTGACCTCTCAACGCCAGCGGCGAAGCCACTCATCAGGGGGAGAAGCTCGCATGGGGTCATCCAGCAGGCGGTAACTGGCCTCTCAACGGGAGGTAACTCGCCTCTCAACGGGGAGAGGGGCTAGATGGTGAATTCTTGTTGCGCTTTCTTGGCTTGGTCCAGCCATAGCTGACGAGACTCGATGTCGGCTTGGGCTTGCGACACCCCCTTAGTGTTGCCTGCGGCTTCAGCTTTGGCCAAGACGGCAACGAGTGAGGCGATCGATGCCTCGAGCTTCGACACTGTTTCGTCGGCTCTCGCTTTTGCCTCGGGGTTGCTGTTCCTCCAACGCTCGTCCTCTGCGCCACGCACTGACTGTTCGACCTTCTTGAAGCGGTTCTCGAGATCCTTCATGTCGGCGCGTGGCACCTTGCCGGCCTCGTCCCAACGGTCAGCGATCCCTCGAAAAGCTCCTCGCGCAGCCTTGGCGTCGGTCACCGGCAGCAACGCTTCCGCCTCAACCAGCAACGCCTTTTTAACTTCCGCATTCGCGGCGTACTCCTGGTCGATTGACGCGTTGACTGCATCTCGCGCTGTAAAGAAGGTGTCCTGGGCTGCCCTGAACCGCTTCCACAGCGCTTCGTCGATGTCCTTTGGTGCCGGGCCAGCAGCCTTCCAGCGAGACATCAAGTCGCGATAGGCGCGCGCGGTGTCGCCCCATTCGGTGGATTCTGACAGCGCCTCGGCGTCCTTGACCAGCTTTTCCTTGGCGTGTTGCGCGATCTCGCGCTGTTCGGTGACTTCACCGAAGTGCTGCTTGCGCCGACGAGTGTACGTCGTGCGGGCCGACGAGAAGCGATGCCACAATGCATCATCGCTGGGCTTGTCGACGCGTGGCAAAGCCTTCCAGGTGGCGAGCAACTCACGAAGCCTGTTGGCGCCGTTACGCCAGTCGCTGCCCAGAGCTAGCTGCTCCGCTGCCGCGACAATCTTTTCCTTCGCCTGCTTGGATTCAACGGCTTTGGCCGCTCGTTCGGCCTTGCGCTCCCCGCGCGCCTTGTCGATGAGTGGCTGCAGCGCATCGAGGCGGGCCAGCAACGCCGCCAGGTCCCCAACGGCCTGAGCCTCTCGGACATGCTGGCGCACCACGGCAGCGGAGCTGGTCGCATCCTCGGGTGACAAGGCACCGCCCTTGATGCGCTGTTCGAGTAGGTCGACCTCGATGGCCAGACCGTCATACCGTTTGCGATAGAACGCGAGTGCGGCCGCCGGATCCCCTTGCGGCCATTGCCCCACGACCCGCTCGCCTGCCTCGGTCAGCACGTAGACGTTGCCGTGCTCGTCGACCCTGCCGAACTCGGTTGGTTCAGTGGACTCACGAGCCTCGGCGTCCTGCAGCGCGATGCCGCCCGGCTCGCTGTCGTCTACGACGGCGCCGCCGGTATCGGTGTCGTTGACAACGGCGTCCCCGGGCTGAGTGATGTTTGCTAAAGCGCCGTCGGACTGAGTGTCGTTCACGACGACTTCCCTGGTGTCGGCGTGGGCTCCTGCTGCCCCTCACCCTCCGGTCCCTCCACCGGCTGAGTCTCTCTCGGTGGTGGTAGCTGGTCAGTGGGCAGCGGGTTGAGCTGAGGAGACAGCTCGGTGTTGACAGGCACGGTGGGCTGCTGCTCAGGCGCCTCATCATTGTTGGCCAAAGAAGCGAACAACCACACCAGGCCCGCGATCACAAGCAGACCAACCACGACTCCGACGACAATCGCAATGCGTCGACGCCGGGAAGCGTCCGCGGTCCGCCGTTCCTGCTGGCGCTCCCACTTGGCTCGCGCCAAGGCACGTTGACGCTGCTGCTGGGTGACCACGGATACCTCCAGACACACACCTAGGGGGTTGGACCGGCTGCTCAGTCTATGGAGTAAGGGCTGCGAGATCGAAGGCTCTGTGCAGATCGAGATCTTACCGTTGCGGCGCCGGAAAACGACCACGCCGTCGCCCGCGCCGACGACCACGGACAATGCGAGGCTGGCGACCCATTAGGCTTCCGGGGTCCGCTCTAGAGGAGGGAGCCTTGTGCTCATCGCAGCATTCCCAGCAGGCCCGTGGCAGACCAACTGCTACGTCGTGGCGGCTGGCGTCGGCGAGGAGTGCGTCGTCATCGACCCTGGCAAGGACGCCGCCAGTGGCGTCGCGGACGTCATACGCGAACACAATCTCAGACCAGCGGCAGTCCTCGTGACGCATGGACACATCGACCACATGTGGTGCGTGGCCCCGGTGGCTGGGGCGTACGACGCGGCGGCATACATCCATCCGGCAGACCGGCAACTGCTCTCCGACCCGATGGCGGGCATGTCGGCCGAGACCAGCGCCATGCTGTTGGGGACTGACTACACCTTCGCTGAGCCCGACGACGTCAGGGAATTGGCAGACGGGGTGTCCCTGTCGCTCGCTGGGCTCGACTTCACAGTCGATCACACGCCTGGGCACACCCGCGGATCGGTGGTATTCCGATCCGCATACGGCGGGCCCGAAGACGTGCCAGCGGTCATGTTCTCCGGCGATCTGCTGTTCGCGGGTTCGATCGGGCGCACCGATCTGCCTGGTGGCGACCATCCCACGATGCTGCGCAGCTTGGCCACCAAGGTATTGCCCCTCGATGACCAGATCGTGGTTTTGCCTGGGCACGGACCCCAGACCACGATCGGCCGTGAGCGCGTGAGCAACCCCTACCTGATCGACCTGCCTGACCCCGCAAACC
>JACCZJ010000414.1 GCA_013696065.1 Nocardioidaceae bacterium | reverse complement strand
GTCGACCTTCCGGATTCGGCAGCGAGAGAGTGCGCGCCCGACGCAGCCTCGACACTGTGCTCGCTGAGTGACTTCACCTACATCAAGATCGTCAGCACGGAGTTTGCCAACTCAAACAGTTCGGCCTACAACCTGATCTACAACTATCGATTGGCCCGCGAACCTGCAGCCGACATCTTGAAGCTGGTGGACCTCAGCGGTTACCGAGTCAATGCCACCGACGCCACTTCGTGGATCAACACCCACGAGGCCGTGTGGCGGCATTGGCTCGAATAATCGAGTCAATTTTTGGTGAAGATGCTGACTCCGCCCGGGCCGACGAGCAGACCCACGACGATCAAGACGATGCCCATGATGATCTGGGACCGGATCAGTGCAACGATGCCGGAGATGACGAGAATGACGGCGATGATCCAGAGAATGGTGGCCATGGGAGCTGCCTTTCCTTTTCGGCGCACGACCGGTGAAGGTGCACGGAGGACCACTGCTGGTGTCGCATTGGTCCCATATGGGATGCTATTGGCTACAATCCTAGCGTGCACGCCCAGCTTCACGGTGGAAGCCGCTCCGGGGATTTCGGCATGGCGATTGGCCCCCACCTATCTTGGAACTGCGTCGCGAGACGCCGGGTCTTCCCCGCTCAGCATCCACCGAACGGTGGAATCGATCACCGGGCGCAACGAGGGCCGTCGGTTCTGGGTTGCCGACAAACGCTTCTACTTCTCCAGGTGGTTCGCCGGTAAACACCGCAAGATGATCAACTTCGGCTGTACCCGCGCCCCCTACTATCCCCCCTCACCTCGGTGCACGAAGCAGCGCGGCTTCCATCACGGGCTGGACATCGCGATGCCTTGCGGCACCCGGTTGTTCGCAGGTCTCAGCGGAAAAGTGGTGCGACCACGCAGTCCCGGGTCGCTGGGTTCGGCATACGGCCGGTTGGCTTTCCGGCTGCGTAATCACCGGCTTGATCGCGACATGGTCATCGGCCACGTAGGCCGGGTGTACGTGCGGCCGGGTGATCGGGTGCGAAAGGGAGACCTCATCGCGCGGGCATCGGATGACGGAGCACCGGACGGCTGCCACCTTCATTTCGAGGTGCGACCCAAAGCCGGGTCTTATGATCAGGCCCTCAAACCACGCAGGGTGATCGATCTGAGGCTTCGCCGATGACCGACGGACCGCAGTGTCGCCACTAGGTTGATCCGTGTAGCCGGGACGCAACGAGCGGTCGGTGTCGAGACAGGAGCCAGGATGCCCGTAGCCAACGCCAAGCGCAGCGCGCTGATCGTCGACGTGCTGAGTGACGCGTTCGAACGGTTGATGGCTGCCGACCCGATCGCCTTCCGGACCAAGTTCCGCAAGATGGCCGCAGACCCCTTCGCCTTCTATCGCGGCAGCGCGTGCATCTTCTACGCCGACATGGCCAAGCTCAAGGACCGCTTCGCTGACGACAAGACCAGCCGAGTCTGGATCCATGGCGACCTGCACGCTGAGAACTTCGGCACCTACATGAACTCTGAGGGGATGCTCGTCTTCGACGTCAACGACTTCGACGAGGCATACATCGGCAATTTCTCGTGGGATCTGCGGCGGTTCCTCGCCAGCCTGGCCCTCATGGGTTGGCAGAAGGCATTGCCCGAGGATGACATCCGCCGACTGTCGAAGGTGTTCCTCACGGCGTACGTCGAACAAGTGGGCCACTATGTCGAGGACCCCACCGATGAGGCATTCGGGCTGCGACTCGACAACACCGAGGGAGCGATCCACGAGGTCTTGCGGCTGGCCCGCCGTGGCGCGCGTATCGGCCTGCTCGACACCGTCACTGAGGTGGTCGACCACGAGCGTCGGTTCATCCATCACTCCGACATTCGTCAGCTCAGCAAGACCGAGCGGGGCAAGGTGGAACGTGCCTTCAAGCGCTATCTTGAGACGATTCCTGATGCCAAGCGCGAACATCACGACGTCTTCTACGACATCAAGGATGTGGTCGGCAAGACGGGCTTCGGTATCGGCAGCGCTGGGTTGCCGTCTTACAACGTGTTGATCGAGGGATACAACCAAGCACTCGAGAACGACATCATCTTGGTGATGAAGCAGGGCAATATCGCGGCGCCGAGTCGCATCGTCGATCCGTCGATCGTGGGCGACTACTTCGAGCATGAAGGCCACCGCACCGTGGTCAGCCAGCGGGCTTTGCAGGTGCATAGTGACCCATTCCTCGGACACACCACGATCGACGGCGTTGGCTTTGTCGTGGCCGAGTTGTCGCCATACGAGGCAGACCTGGACTGGGGCAACATCACCGAGCCGGACCAGATGGAGCCGGTGCTCGAGTGGCTGGGTCGGGCGACCGCCAAGGTCCACTGTGTCTCAGATACCGACAGCGAAGAGGATCTTGTGGAGTTCCAGACCGAGGAGGCGATTGCTGGTGTGATCGGCGACGACACGGCTGGGTTCATCGAGGAACTGGTGGAGTTCGGTGTGCAGTACGCCGCCAAGGCGCGCAAGGACCATACGCTGTTCATCGAGGCATTCCGCAGCGGCAAGTTCGACCTGGTATCCGCGACCTGAACGCGGACTCCGATGGTCGGCTCTAGGTCAGCGACCGCGATAGGTCAAGGACGTGTCGGCCTTCGTCAAGACGAGCTGGTCACCCTCGATGGAGTGCTTGACCTCACCACGCAGGACGGCGGCGATGGCACCTGTCACATCGCTTGGGCCGCAGTCTGCCGTGGTCTTGAGGACTTCGCCCAGCCGCAGAGCCAAAGGCCCGATCTCCACTCGAGCACCTCCGGCGTTGCAGGTGTCGTGGAAACGCAACTGGTCGCCCTTGATCTCCAGCCAGCTCTGGGGGGCTGAGGGAACGCTGGAAACGACACCATGGTCGCTGGAGCTGTCGCCGAAGGAGTCGAGCACCCAGCGGGTACCGGTCAGCGACAGGTCGGGGTTGGCCACCTCCTCATCGAGCAGCTCAACCTTGGCGTCACCTGAGCTCAAGGTCAGGTTGTTGCCGTGTGTGTCGACAGTCGGTCCCGCGGTCAAGAAGGCCACGAGCCACTCGTCCTGCTTCATCAGGGCGGGTTCGCAGCCCATCTCGGTGCCTCCCATGCTCGTGATGACCAGCAGGTCGGCGTCGACACTGCCTTCTCCACTGAGGTGGTTGCAGCCCGCGTTGGCGCTCAACGTCGATTCGCTGAACCCCAGCTGGATCGGGGCCTTTGACGCCAGTCGATGAGGCTTGCCTTCCCGCCTGACCTGGGTCGAAACGAAGGTGCGGCCGTCGAGGTCACCGAAGGCGCGAGGCGACTCGTCGTTCGGGGCCGGACCCGATCCGTCAGCGCTGGAACTTTCGCTCGCACAACCGGTCAGGAGCAGCGAAGCCAATGCGATCAGCGCGGCGGTGGTTCGGCCCAGACTGTTCATGGTGATGAGACGCGTGGCATCCCCATCCGGTTCCCCAGGATGGCGACGCAGGCGACGCAGCCCGCCTAGGGGGTGACCCAGGTAACTGTGACGGCGGTCGGGGGAGAGATCGTGGCATCGCCGGTGAAGGATGCCCGGTTGACGATCGCCGTGCCATCCGCAACCGTCGATCGCACGCGCGCGGTCAACTGGACGCTGTCGCTGGCACCTGCGGGTACGGATCCGAGCTGCCACACCACGTCTCCCGTCGTGGCATTGTAGGTGCCGCCGTCGGAGGCCGACACGAACCGCAGCTCAGCGGGCAGATCGTCGGTGATTCTTGCCCGATTCGATGCCGCCGGTCCGGCATTGTGGTACGACATCTCGTAGCTGACCGTGTTCGCCGGTGCGGCGGCGGGCGGCCCCGTCTTGGTCAGTGTGACGATGGGGTCGCACTTTTGCTGGGCGTTGAAGCAGGCGTAGACGTCGAAGCCGCGGGCGATGTCACCCGCATAGATGTAGCCCTTGTACTCCTTGGCAGACCAGGTGTCTGCGCCTGGCTGGATGTTCCAACCGATCGTGTTTCCCCACGTGCTGCGTGGATCCTCAACGGTGCCATCCGCGTCGCTGGACGCCTTAGCGAAGGTTGTGTACCACACCCCGGCGCCATACCAGGCTTGTGTCATCACGCGCCCAGCCAATCGCGAGACACCGTCGAACTGGCTGTCAACCGGTCCCGGTGAGGCGGTCCCGTTGCCGCCGATACGGAACACGTGGGAGGTGCAGCCTCGCTCGGCACGACTTGGGAAGAGGGCCTGAAGTGGGTCCGGGATGGTCGTTACCCCGGGATCTGGGTTGAAGTAGGTGCCCAGCTTGACCGGCTGCGTTGAGGTCGCGCCAGATGTACGCGCCAAGCCGGGGACGGGAGCCAAAGCCCAGAAGTGATTGCCTCCGATGGTTCCCTGGTTCTCGAAGTTACATTCGGTATTCGTTACCCCGCCGCCGCGCTCGTCGGAGATCACGAGAACCTTGCCGTCCGGCGTGGTGTCGGCCTGATGGGAGAGCTCGAGGTTGTGCGCGTTGTCGAGGCCTTGCGCGGTGCTGGAGCCGCAGGCGGCCACCCCGGCGTCTGGGCAAGCGAAGTTCGGCAGGATCGTCTTGGCGGGCACGATGCCGCTCAGCACCTTATCGACGTTGACGATGAAGGTCGAGTTGAGCGCGGCGACGTACATCGTGTCTCCGTCGAGGGAGAAGAAGGCGTCGTGCGGCCGCCACAGACCGCATGCGCTCTGCGGCGGAGCTGCTGCAGCGGTCGGGCAGCCGCTCGTCCCGAACTGGTTGTATGGGACGTCGCTCCTCCGGCTGCCCAGGTTGGGAGTCGGCGGTCGCTTGATGACGATGCACTTGAAGCTCGCGGTGGCGGGGCACCGGCCAGCCGCGTCTCGCTTGGACTCGTCGATGATCCGGTAGATGTGGCGATCCGCATCGAGGAAGTTGCTGGTGGGCAGGTTTCGCAGGTCGATGATGTCGACGGCCCAGTCCGAGCTGGGGTTGGAGATGGCGAGAT
>JACCZJ010000398.1 GCA_013696065.1 Nocardioidaceae bacterium | reverse complement strand
CATGTGGCGCCCCTGAGCAGCACAGCTCGGCAACAGAACTGGCCGCATGTCCCAGCGCAGCCTATCCCCGTGATCGAGTGCGAAAACGTCGATATACATTACGGAGCCTTCCGTGCTGTGTCCGACGTGACCATGGATTACGGATTCAACGAGATCACGGCCCTGATTGGACCCAGTGGCTGCGGAAAGTCCACGGTGTTGCGATCCCTGAATCGCATGAACGATTTGATTCCCGGAGCCCGGGTCAGCGGCAAGATCAAGTATCACGGTGCCGACGTCTATGCGCCCGACGTTGACGCCATCGAGGTACGCCGCCGCATCGGCATGGTCTTTCAAAAACCGAACCCGTTTCCCAAGTCGATCTACGCCAACATTGCGTACGGGCCGAAGGTCACGGGCATGCGGGTATCCAACATGGACGATGTCGTCGAGGAAGCCCTGACTCGAGCAGCCTTGTGGGATGAAGTCAAGGACAAGCTGAAAGATTCCGCATTCGGATTATCGGGAGGGCAGCAGCAGCGTTTGTGTATCGCGCGGACTATCGCGGTCAAGCCCGAGGTGATCTTGATGGATGAGCCTTGTTCGGCGCTGGATCCGATCGCCACTCAGCGCATCGAGGACCTCATGGGTGAGCTGCGGCAGGACTACACGATCATCATCGTGACGCACAACATGCAGCAGGCGGCACGCGTGGCGGACCGCACGGCGTTCTTCACCGCTAAGCCATCGGAAGACACAGGTGATCGCACCGGATTGCTCGTCGAGTACGACGTGACCAGCAAGATGTTCACCAACCCGTCCGACAAGCGCACTGAGGACTACATCTCCGGCCGTTTCGGCTGACTCTCGTGGCTTCCACGACGGTCGGGCCAGACGAGCCTTCCGAGGCGGGCACCCATCATGAGGCATCCTCGCACCATGGTGTAGCGGTCGACGCCCATCGGACAGTCCACGCTGCCCCGAGCACGGTCATGCAGACGAGTCGGCGTCGCTGGCCTGCTCGCGCCGCAATGAAACTGCTGTCGGTGGACCACGACCTCGAGGCACAGCAACGGATCCGACAAGTTGCGGCAGATTCGGGCGTCGACGTCATACTCTGCGACGACGGGGCGGAGGCGCTCTTTCAGATCGGCAGGGCAAACCCCGACATTGTGCTGTTGCGCGCCGGGCTGCCAGTGTTGGATGCCGCCGCAGTGGTCACCGTTGTGCGTCGTCATGCAGCCGTGCCGGTGGTACTCGGGATCGGGGAGGGGCAGACTCAGCTGGCTGGACCCGCACTGCTCGCGGGAGTCTCGGAGGTGTTGAGCTATCCGTACCGCGACCGCGACCTGGACATGGTGATCTCGCAGTACCTGCGCGACGCTGACACACGACGCACCGAGCAGGCCGTGATTTCAGTCGGACAGGTGGAGCTTAACGGGCTGACTTTCGAAGTGAGGGTGGCCGGTGAGCCCGTAACGCTTCCGTTGCGCCAGTTCGACATTTTGCGTTATCTGCTTGTGCACACGGGTGTGGTCGTCAGCCTGGACCAGGTCCGCGAACATCTTTGGGCCGTGCGTGGCGACGATGTCACGACCAACACGATCAAGCTGCATATCTCGCGGCTGCGCGGGCACCTCGGAGGCGCCATGCTCTTGGTGAACGTTCGAGGTGTCGGGTATCGGGCGGTTCCGGCAAACTCCACCCCGACGTAGCCCCCACTCCACGAGGAGTGCCGTCCACGCTGAGGTAGCCCACCATGATCTTCATCGTCGTCAAATTCACCATCCGCCCCGACCGGGCCGAAGATTGGCTCTCCCTGAGGGGGGACTTCACCGCAGGTACCCGACAGGAGCAGGGCAACCTCTTCTTCGAATGGTCCAAGAGCCTCGATGACCCCAACGTCTTCGTCTTGGTCGAGGGGTTCGAGTCGCGCGAAGCAGGCGAAGTGCATGTCAAGACTGAACACTTCAAAGCCGCCATGGCAACCTTCCCTGACGTCATTTCACGGACGCCGGAGATCGTCAACGTCGAAGTCCCCGGAGACGGCTGGGCGGAGATGGTAGAGCTCGAGCCGACGCGAGCCGACTAATGGCGCAGGCCGTTCCGGCTCACCGATTTGCCGCGACGCGGACCGTTGCGGATGTGCAATACGCATGTAACAGTGATTGCCCCATGCGGAGCACTCGGAGGACGCCGTGAAAGACAACATGTTTGTATTCGACGCACACACCGGCTTTTGGGACGCGAGCCCCGAGAACACGAAGAACAAGTACGGCGAAGCGTTCGTCGAGACGTTCTACGCATTCCAGACCGGCTTCAACCCGACCGGCGAACCCCAATGGACGATGGACTACGAGAAGGAGTTCCGGAAGGTCGACCCCGACTGGTATCTCGACCACATGTTCGTCACCGGCGACAGCGACATGGCGATCCTGTCGACCCAGGTGCTCATGGACTTTTACCACACCGGATTCACCCACCCGGACCGGAACGCTGAGATGGTCAAGCGTGCACCGCAGCGGCTGATCGGGCTCGGTGCAGTCGACCCCAGGACGCCAGGTGCGGTCGAGGAGATCGAGCGCCAGGTCACGGATCTCGGCATGCGGGGCTTCAAGTGGTACACCGCGGAGTGGCGGGGCGAGTCGCGAGGCTGGTCGGCCAACGACCCGGCCGTCTTCCCGCTGTACGAGAAGTGCATCGAGCTCGGCATCACCAACATGCACTTCCACAAAGGCCCGGCCGTAGAGCCGCTGGCGCTCGAGAAGTTCGATGTCCGCGACATCGACGAGCCGTCGACGCTCTATCCCGAGCTCAACTTCATCGTCGACCACTGCGGCCTGCCGCGACTCGACGACTTCTGCTGGATGTCGGCCCGCAGCCCCAATATCTACGGCTCACTCGCGGTTGCCAACATGTTTCTCGGTAACCGACCGCGGGAGTTCGCCAAGATCATGGCCAACCTTCTCTTCTGGCTCGGCCCGGATCGAATCATCTGGGGCACCGACTTCCCGATTTGGTACCCCCATTGGCTCCTAGACCGCTTCATGGCTTTCGAGCTGCCGGAGGACATCAAGGAGGAGTACGGGGTCGACCTGACGCAGGAAACGAAGCAGAAAATCGTCGGCGAGAACATCGCCCGCCTCTACGACATCGACATCGAGGCCAAGCTGGCCGAGATCGAAAACGACGAGTTCGCCCAGGCGAAGCGCCAGCGCAAGGAGTCCGGTGCCCCGTCCGCGTCGGCCGCGCGTCCGACCGAGGCGGCGTCGGCGCCCGCCGAGGAGACCGGCGTGACAGGGGGCGTCTCGGCGTGAGTGAACCGGCCACGCAGGCCGCTAACGCAACGGACAGGACGCCCATCGATGTCGAGGCCGTTCGCCAAGCGGCTGGCAGTGTGCTCGATCCGGAGATTCGACGCAGCCTCGCCTCCATGGACCTCCTCGACGACGTCGAGGTCAGCGCCGACGGGTCGGCCGTCGTTCGGTATCACCTGACGTCTCCCCTGTGTCCGTCCCGCTTCGCGATCGACATCGGCCGCGAAGTACGCCGTCAGGTCCTTGCGGTGGAAGGCGTCACCGCGGCAACGGTCCACATCAGCGACCACTTCTTGGGAGACGAACTCGAGCGCGAGGTCAACGGCGACCCACTGCCGGAGCCAAGCCCATGACTGCCGAGGGTGCTCTCCGGGACTCAGTCCCCTCCGACGAGCCGAGACAACGCGTCGCGTCGGCGCTGCGCGAACGCCGTGAGGCAGCGCTGTTGCAGCACCCCTCGGTACGCCGCATGGCCGAGCTGCTGGCCGAAAAATGCCGAGAGCTGTCCTGGGTGCGCACTGCGGTCGCGACTCTTGATCGTTTCGCTGCTCTGACCGGCGTACAGGATCTCGAGGGCTTGCTCGGCGAGGGTCGGCGCGACCCCCTTATGGCCGAGACGTCGCTGCGCCAGCTGGCTGCCGCGCTGGACGGGCGAGCGCCAGAGCAGGTAGCCGCGCTGGCTTTCGGGGCCAAGGTGTGGTGGCGCACGAACGGCGTACCGGTGCCTTGGCGACCTCTGACCGAGCAGGCCAACCAAGCGGCACCGATCCCGTTGCGTGCCCCGTCGGGCCTGCCCACCCTGGCCCTCATCGGGAGCGGGCTGACCGCCGACGAGCTCGCCACTGTGCGCGTGGGCGACCTGGGCGCTCTTGACGAGCGGGGGCGTTTCCTGGCAGATCCGTTGGCGGAGCCGTTGGTGGTGCAATACCGCGACGCACGCGACCGGCGCGAATGGATTTCCTTCCTCACGCCGGCCGTGCGCGAAGCAGCCCTGAAACGGATCGCTGAGCTTGGAGGTCTGGGCGGCGTCGACCCCGCCACCCCGCTCGTGGATCCCGGCGACGTCGCCGCCGCGGGTGCCCGCGACGCCGCCCTGATCGGGGCAGGCAACGACATCAACGTGACCCTGTGCCGCGCGACAGGTGACTTTTTTCGCACCTGGGGGATGCCGGGCGCCCGCTTCGGCGAGCGGCTGCGGGTCGTGGGGTCGAGAGGGTACCCGGCAGAAAGTCACACGATCAGCCCAACCGAGAGGAGAACGCGGTGAAGGCCGCCCGTCTGCACGAGCACTCAAAGCCCTTGGTGATCGAGGAGATCCCGGACCCGGAGGTCACGGGGCCGTTCGACGTCATCGTCAGAACGGGGGCAGCCGGGCTATGCCGCACCGACCTGCACATCCAGGATGGTTGGTTCGACGAGGCGCAGAAGGCGGCGGGGATGTCGCTGCCCTACACGCCGGGGCACGAGAACGCCGGCTGGGTGGAGAGTGTCGGCGAGGGAGTCACCCACGTCCAGCCCGGCGACACCGTGATCCTGCACCCCGTCACGACCTGCGGTCTGTGTTACGCATGCCGCGCCGGGAACGACATGCACTGCGACAGCGGGCTTTTCACCGGCATCTTCGCCGACGGTGGTTTCGCTCAGAAGATCAAGACCGGGGCGCGCACCGTGGTCAAGCTCGACCCCTCACTTCACCCAGCCAGCGTCGCAGCCCTCGCCGACGCCGGCCTCACGGCGTACCACGCGGTCAAGAAGGCTGTGCCCCTGCTCCATCCCGGCACCAAGGTCGTGGTCGTCGGCGCGGGGGGTCTCGGCCACATCGGGATCCAGTGCCTGTCCGCGATGACGCCGGCCGAGATCATCGTGGTGGACGTCAATGACGACGCGCTCGAGCTAGCCAAGGTCGTGGGAGCCGACCAGACAGTGAAGGCCGACGACGGAAAGATTGCGGCGGTCAGAGACCTCACCGACGGGCGAGGTGGCGATGTGGTCATCGACTTCGTGGGCGAGCGCGGTGTGGAGGAGTGGGGCCCGCAGATGGTCCGCAAGGGAGGCTCCTATTTCGTGGTCGGCTATGGCGGGATCCTGCAGGTGCCGTTCCAGCACGTCATCCTCGAGGAGATCAACTTCATCGGGAACCTGGTCGGTTCCTACAACGACCTCGTCGAGCTGATGACGCTGACCGCGCAGGGCAAGGTCACCCTGCACACCAAGACGTACCCTCTCGACGCCATCAACGACGCGATCGACGATCTCGTCAACGGCCGACTCCAAGGACGCGGCATCCTCGTTCCCAACGAGAGCTGAGCCCCGGTCGTTCGATGTCGTGTAGTCGATCATGAGGCGTATCACCGACGCATGACCAGTGCTAGGGACGACAGCTCGAGGAGCTTTTATGACGGCTAACGGCATCGTGTCGGGACTGAGGGCTCTGCCCCGTCGCACCGTCACGGGCGCGCTAGACCTGGTGCAACACCCTCAGCTGCTGCTCGACCGGATCGAAGCCACGCTGAGCGAGATCGCTGCCCTCACGTTAGAGGTCTATCGCGTCACTGCAGCGGCCAACGCTGGGGTCGCTGCCGTTGCGGAGGTCTGCGCGGAGGTGGAGAGGACGACGGCCCAGGCCGCTGTGCAGGTCCGTCGCGTAGAGCAGTTGCTCGACTCGTACACCGAGCCGCTGGAAGCGGTTGCCCCGCTCGTAGCCGAGACGGCTACGGCAATCTCCCCCGACCACGTCCGATTGGTGGGCCGCCTGCTCGATCTCGTACCTGACGAGGCGGAGCGGGTGGAACGGGCCGTGGGGAACCTCGTTGCCCGCGCCCCGGACCTGGAGGAGCTCGGCGAGCGCCTGAACAGCGTCGGGGAGGTAGTCGAAGGTATCCCCGGGGCTGGGCTTTTGCGGCGACGAGGTCAAGCGGCTGAGGAGAGTGGCTGAGCGCTTATCCCTCCTCAACGAGGAAACGTCTCTGCGGATAAGTGAGCTCGTGCAATTCTCCCGGCGACACACCGCCCATGATCCGGAGCTTGTCGAGACGACGGCTCTACCGTCAACGTGTGCGCCTGACCGGACTTATATACGCGGCGATTGTGGTCGCGTGGGCAGTGTTTCTCTACCGGTTGGCGCTGCAGCGTCAAGATCGCGCAGCGAGTCACCACTCGATGCAGCGCTTCTCATCCGCCATGCGAGTCCTTTCGCGCGGAGGCCGTCCGGCAGTGGTCTATGCGGAGAC
>JACCZJ010000381.1 GCA_013696065.1 Nocardioidaceae bacterium | reverse complement strand
GGCACCGAGCTGCGCCTACACCTTGCCAACCTGCCTGCCGCCGAGGGCTTTGCGGCGTACACCGTCGATGCAGCCGGCGTACGCACGCTCGCGTCGACCTGGGGTCCGACCCCGGCAGGGCCGGTCGAAGTGCCCGGCGCGACATCACTGCCCCCCCAGGCAATGTCTGGTCTGGTCATCGAGACCACCGATGGTGACGAGCTCCTCTTCCTCGGCCCGTGAGCCGACAAGCCGCGGTGGCGATGACCTCTCACCTGAGGCGTACCTCGACATCTCTGCATGGTTCAGCAGCAGCACCACCAGCACGAGCTCGGGGACGGCGCCCAGCAGCAGCCCGCCGGCAAGGAGCCTGTTACTGAGCCGGCGGCCATCGCTGTGACGAACCGACGGTTCGACGCCAGGATCGCGAAAATCCGATCTTGGCTGTAGCGGAAGAACGCGATCGCCGCCATCACTGCCCCACCGATCAGGGCGCACACCCACAGGCTGCGTCGACCATTGGTCGCCGCCTTAGTCGCTGAGTAGTCACCGTGTCCCATCTGTTCCTTTCCCTTGCGAATGCGAGGGCTGTCTCCGATCTTTTCGAACGCCTGCCTCTGCTTGCCAGGGTCGATCTCGGCGTTGTAACAACGGTGCTTTGGGACGACCGCTGCGGGCCCTCGATGGGCGGCCCTTGCGTAGTAAGGGTGACGTCTCGGCAGAGGGCGGCCGCAACTCCTGTACCTCATGCGAGCGACAGAAAGAGCTTCTCCATCTTCTTGGCGTCGACGCTGTCGAGCCCGTTGCCGTTGGTCAGGCACTGTTGGAGGCCTGTGGCGACGATCGCGAAGCCGGCCCGGTCCAGGGCACGGGAGACCGCGGCGAGCTGGGTGACGACGTCCTCGCAGTCGCGGCTCTCCTCGATCATCCGGAGCACGCCGTCGAGCTGGCCGCGGGCGCGCTTGATGCGGTTGATCGCCGGTGTCATGCCGGCAGGGTCGAGCTCCAGCAGTTCTCCTGGGTAAGGGCCGCGAGCGCGGCGTTCAGGCGCCTCTTGGCGTCCGCGGCGACCGTCCTTAGCGCTTGGCTGTTGCCAGCCAAGGCCGTCATCGCGTCCGGGTCGAAGGCCTCGACCACCGTGGTCACGTCTCCCGCGGCGCGCACGACGACGTTGCACGGCAGCACGGCCGCGATAGACGGTTCGACCTCGATCGCCTGGTGGGCCAGCTGAGGCCGACAGGCACCGAGGATGACCTGCGGTTCCACGTCGACGTCGAGCTTGGTTTTGAGGGTGGCCCTGAGGTCGATCTCGGTGAGGATGCCGAACCCCTGGTCAGCGAGCGCGGCACGGACGGCTTCGACAGTCTCTTGGTAGGGCTTGTGGATAGTTGTGGTGAGGGTGTACCCAGTCATCACACGGACTCCTTTTCTCGCGGGGCCGCGTCGGTGCAGGCCTGGTCCATGTCAAGGTTGCGGACGGCAGCGATCACCTGCTCCAGGGTGGCGGCCGGGAGGGCCCCCGGTTGGGAGAAGACCAGGGCGCCGTCCTTGAACGCCATCAGCGTGGGGATGGAGCTGATCCGCGCGGCCGCGGCCAGAGACCGCTCCGCCTCGGTGTCGACCTTGCCGAACACGATGTCAGGATGAGCCCGAGACGTCTGCTCGAAGACGGGCGCGAACATGCGGCACGGGCCGCACCAGGACGCCCAGAAGTCGACCAGGACGATCCCGTTCTCGCTCACGGTCCGCTCGAAGTCGTCAGCGGTGAGCTTGACGGTGGCCATGGGTGTACTCCTTTCAAGGTGACGGGGATCCGCCTGACTGGACGATACCCCGGGGGGTGTTACTGTAGACAGCTTACATACCCCCCTAGGTATTTTCGAAGGAAGGCTATGGCTGAGAACCAAACACTCGAGGTGGACATCGACCAGGTGGCCGCCGAGCGCGACAAGGCCGTCGTGGTTGACGTCCGGGAGCCCGGCGAGTTCGTACAGGGGCACGTCCCGGGCGCCGTGCTGATGCCGATGGAGCAGATGGCTAGCCGGATGGCCGAGCTTGACCGCAACACGCCGGTCTACGTCATCTGCGCCTCCGGCAACCGGTCCAAGGCGATGACAGACCTCCTGCGCGCCGCCGGGTTCGATGCCCGCTCTGTGACGGGCGGCACCCAGGCGTGGATCAACTCCGGACGTCCTGTCGAGGAGGGCACCCGATGACCGACGTGCAAGAGAGCGTCCAGACCGCGCCCGGCATCACCATCGTGCCGATCGACACGCCGACGCTCGGAGACCGCACCTACCTGGTACACGACCGCGACGTCGCGTTCGTCGTTGACCCGCAGCGCGACATAGACCGCGTCCTCTCGGTTCTCGACGACGCCGGGGTCTCGCTGACGCACGTGTTCGAGACGCACATCCACAACGACTACGTCACCGGCGGCCTCGCGCTGGCACGGCGCACCGGTTCCGCCTACCTGGTCAACGTTGACGACGAGGTCTCCTTCGACCGCACACCGGTCCGTGACGGCGAAACCTTGGACGTTGGCCGTATGCGGGTGACGGCGGTGTCCACGCCCGGCCACACCTTCACCCACCTCTCCTACATCCTGGCCGACGACACAGGTGAGCAGATCGGCGTCTTCACCGGGGGGTCGCTGCTCTACGGCTCCACCGGGCGCCCCGACCTGCTCGGCGAGGAGCACACCGACGCATTGGTGCGCCACCAGCACGCCTCGGCGAACAAGCTGGCACAGATCCTGCCCGACGAGGCGGGTGTCTTCCCCACCCACGGGTTCGGCTCGTTCTGCTCCTCCACCCAGTCGGACGCGACGGAGTCGACGATCGGGCAGGAGAAGCAGTCCAACACCGTGCTGACCCAGGCCGAGGAAGACTTCATACGCGAGCTGCTCGACGGGCTGGGCGCCTACCCCGCGTACTACGCCCACATG
>JACCZJ010000363.1 GCA_013696065.1 Nocardioidaceae bacterium | reverse complement strand
AATGTGGTGGCGTTCGCTGAAGCCGCCAGCCGTCGTACGACGTCTGGACCGACTCCGGGCGTATCCACCAACATGATCAGCATCGCCTCGGCTGTCGGATGCTCACGGCTCAATGTGGCGATGCCGCTGCGCAGCGACGCACCCATACCTTCGGCCCAGCTGGTCGCTTCGATCACCCGGCATTCGGCAGGAGCCGCCGCCCTCACCTCATCGGCCGAGGCGCCCACGACGACGTACACCGTCTCGATTCCCCCGGCCCGCAGGGCAGCAACCGAGCGGGCCAGCCAGGTCTCACCGTGATCGGCAACGAGGGCCTTGGGCTGCCCCATGCGCGTGCCGGCACCTGCCGCCAGCACCAAGCCAAGGATCGCCATAGACCAAGCCTCACAGACAACCACAGATCTGTGGCTGATTTACACCGTTGGGGGGGAAATAAAGGTGAACTCTCCGGTCGATCCGGTGGTGCGTTGGTATACCGTCACGACCTGCCGGCGCCATGTGTCGCGTGGCCAGCGGCAGGTTGCTGCATGTCTCGCATGGCACGCAATACGTTGCCGTGACCCAAGGCGGTCAAGTCGGACTCGCTCCAGCTCCGTGCCCGCAGCGTGTCGAACAGCAGCGGATAGCTCGACACGTCGGCCATGTTCTCGGGAAAGAACGCCGCCCCGTCGTAGTCGCCACCGAGGCCGACATGGTGGATGCCCGTGACCTCGCGAACATGGTCGAGGTGATCGGCCACGTCATCCACCGTGCATCGAGGAGATTCCGCCAATTGCTCGATCAGCACCGGGTTGACGTCGGCGAAGTTGCGCCGGTCGCCTCCTCGCCGCTCAACTTCGGCAAGGCACTGGGCATACCAGTCGGCGACCTTCTGCGACACGAACATCGGCACGAACGGCACCATGCAGACGCCTCCGTTGCCGCGCAGCCGGTCAAGGACCTCGTCGGGAACGTTGCGTACGTTGTCGCACACTGCGCGGGCGCCGCTATGGCTGAAGATGACAGGCGCGTTGGTGGCGTCGAGGGCGTCGCGCATGACGTCGGCTGAAACGTGACTGAGGTCGACGAACATGCCGAGTCGGTTCATCTCGCTCACGATGTCACGGCCGAAATCACTCAATCCGCCCAGCACAGGCACGTCGGTGGCGGAGTCGGCCCAGGCGACATTCTCGTTGTGAGTCAAGGTCAGGTATCGCACTCCGAGCGCGTGCATCATGCGCAGCGTGCCAAGCGAGCCATCGATCGAGTGACCCCCCTCCATGCCCATGAGCGACGCGATTCGTCCAGCCGACGTGGCGGCCTCCACCTCGTCAGCAGTCGTCGCCATCGCGAAGTGGTCTGGGTGCCGGGCGACCATCCGACGTACGAAGTCGATCTGCTCCAGGGTCGCCGTCACTGCCGCCACGCCGGTGATGCGGCAGGGCACGAACACCGACCAGAACTGGGCTCCCACTCCCCCGGCCCGCAGCCGCGGTATGTCGGTCTGCAGCTCAGGCTCCCCGGCCGCCAGGTCGACCCGTTCGAGGTCGTAGCCGCACAGCTCTCGCATCGCCCAGGGAAGGTCGTTGTGCCCATCAAAGACGTACGGCGCGTTGGTCATCGGCGCCATCATGTCACCCGTTGACCGCTGATTGAGGGGGCAGCGCTGCTCGACCATAGTCCCGTGCGCGATGGCCCGGCCTGCAGCTAACGTGTAAGGCATGCTCGTGGGTTTCAGCATTAGTCCTGCCCCTCATGACGAGAGCGGCAGCGTCAGTGAAGCGGTCGCTGAAGCGGTTCGTGTCGTTCGGGAATCCGGCTTGCCCTATGAGACCAACGCGATGTTCACCAACATCGAAGGCGAGTGGGCCGAGGTCATGGCCGTGATCAAGCAGGCCGTGGACGTGGTTGCGGCTCGGTCACCGCGGGTAGGGCTGGTCCTCAAGGCCGATATCCGCCCCGGCTACAACGATCAACTGACCGCCAAGGTCGAGCGCGTGGAGCAGCACCTGCGGCAGGACTGACGGACCCACCCTGGCAAACCCCCGGCCGAGGCGCCCCTCGCTGACCCCATGAGCCCGAGGCGGATGTCAGCATCATCTTGTTCCAAATCGCCGACCCGGTGACACCGCCGACCGACGGGCGTGGAGTAATCCCGCTGCCATGCCATAGTCAGGGCATGCCCGACTTGACAGCCACCGAGGTGGCCGTCCTTGACGCCGTCGACCACGCGGAGATCGTCCGCGATCTGGTTGAGCTCGTGGCTATCGCCTCGGTCGACGGCGCCTCGGAGGAACGCGAGGCTCAGCTGTGGTGTGCGGACCGCCTTCGTGACTTGGGTCTCGATGTCGACTGCTGGGAGATCGACATCGCCGAGGCTCAGCGGCAGCCCGATTTCCCAGGCATGGAGGTCGACCGCGACAGTGCTCTCGGCTGCGTTGCGGTTCTTGGCTCGGAGACCGGCGAGACTCCCGCCTTGGCCCTCTACGGACACACCGACGTCGTGCCCCCGGGCGACCTCAACCTGTGGGACAACCGTGATCCGTTTGCCGTGTTCATAGACGGCGAAGGCCGAGCTTGGGGTCGCGGTACCTGCGACATGAAGGGCGGCGTCGTCGCCAGCATCGCGGCCGCCGCAGCCGTACGACGCTCGGGCGTGTCACTGGCTCGGCCATTGGCCATCCATACCGTCAGCGGCGAGGAAGACGGCGGATTCGGGGCCTACGCGACCCTGCGACGAGGTCACCGCGCCGACGCCTGCATCAACGCCGAGCCAACCTCAGACACCATCATCACGGCATGCGCGGGCGCCTTGACATTCCAACTCGAGGTGCCCGGCCTGGCGGCTCACGGCTCGACCCGCACCATTGGCGTCAGTGCCATCGACAAGTTCGCGCTGATTCACCGGGCCCTTCGAGACCTAGAGGCTCGTCGCAACATCGACGTGCCGCCGCTCTTCGAGCATCTCGATCTAGCTTGGCCGTTGTCGATCGGCACGGTGTCGTCCGGTGACTGGGCCAGCACTGTTCCAGACCGACTGGTTGCCACAGGTCGATACGGCGTGCGCATCGACGAGTTGCTCCCCGATGCGATCCACACTTTCGAGAATGCCGTCGCCGCGGCCTGCGCCGATGACCCTTGGCTGCGCGAGCATCCTGTGACGGTGTCGTGGCCGGGTGGGATGTTCGCACCGGGCTCGCTGCCGGACGGCCATGAGTTGTTGGAGCAGGTTCGTCGGGCGGTCAATGACGTTACGGGGACGGCCCCGAGTCCCTTCGGTGGGCCATACGGCTCGGACCTGCGGCACTACGCGGCGGTGGGAATCCCCACTCTCCAGTACGGGCCAGGGAGTTTTCGCCACGCACACACGGTCGACGAGCAAGTCCGTCTGGACGACGTGTCCGCATGTGCCAGGGTCTACGCCCTGATGGCCGTCCGGTCCTGCGGAACTACTTCCTAGGTCCGCCACCGCCACCGCCACGCAGCGGAACCCGGAGCGCTGCGCCACTGTATGGCTTGGTCGCCGTACGAGCAAAGAAGCGTGGCCCCGACCCTTGACAGTCGAAGCCACGTCCGCTTGATCTGCGCTCAGTGTCTGACGTCGATGACGATCCGGTTGGGTGCGTGGAGCACAAAGACGCGGAAGTCCGTTCGGTGGCGCAGCGCCAACCCGAACGACACCTGGCCCTCGAAGTCCCCGGTGAACGCGACGCCTCGCAGGGCCGGCATCCGATATTGCCTGAGCCTGGGTCCCTCGTAGACGCTGTCGCCGCGGCCATTGTGGGCCCGGGCCGGGAATAGGCCGACCGAGATGAACTTGCGGCCTCGCAGGGGCACGGCGTCGCCCGAGCCGTCATACGTCAACTCGCGGACGTATCTCACGGTGTAGCCGGGGACTCGTCCGTCGAGGTCGATGACCACGCGGTCGAAGTTCCGGTGCTCACCGACGCGCAGGTCGACCACCTTCGGCTGGGGCGACACATCGCGGGTCACATGCACGGGGGAGGTGTCCCACACCGGTCGGGCGTGGCTTGCCGGAGCGGAAGCGGTTGCGGCAGTGCTCAGCAATGCTGTGGCGGCTGCAATCACCAGTTTGAACGACATCTTAATGGTGCACCTCCGTGCGGTCGTGGGTCTCACCCGGCAGGAGTCCGGAAACCCTGTGCCTGATACACGCGCAGGTGCCCTCCGCGGTTCACGGGCGTCGCCGGTTCTTCCCGGTCGGCACCCACCCGACCCTCGGCTCAGGAGACCAGCGACAAACCGATGGGATCGGAGGGCTGGGGTGGAAACTTGAAGTCGCCTGGTGACTTCGAGTCTCCATTGGAGCGCAGCACCTCACATGCGTAGGCAACACGACCAGACGCCGTGACGACAGATCTGAATCGACTTCGCTCTTTCCCCTGACGCAGCGTCCTTGTCCGCGCTGCCGTTTGCGTCGACCGTCCACCTGGGCCTGGGCGACCGCCTGCGCGCCTCTCTAGCCACGGATGCCCTGGTGGATCCGGCCCAATGGCAGTTGCCACTGAGGGGGTTCCGCGCTGCGATGGGCCGGATGTCCGCGCTCGAACTGCTGGCAAACGAGGTCAGGGACCACCCATCCAGCCGCAGGCTCTTCCGGCTTTCGACCAGGCCGCATGGGCCTTGCGTCAGCGCGGTCATCACCGCTGCGCCACCGACGCTCGAGGAATTGCGACAAATCAGCATCCAGCCGGTGTCTGCGGCCACGGAGAGCTGTCTGCAGTGGTGGAGCGTCGACTTGTTCCTCGACCCCGAGGGATCGCCTGGTGCAGGAACCATCAGGGGCGTCACCATCGACTCGTGGGAGCCCTAGGCATCCGACGCGACGCCGTTGACCGACGGCGCGGTTGAGGTGTAGGAGGGCCGGTCGTGGGTACGCCGCATGGCATGACGACGCCACCCGCCGGAGACGGCCTCCAGAAGGACCCCGAGGACTGGGCAACGGGTGATGAGCCCGCCACTCCCGCCCAGCTCTCCTACTTGGAAACCCTCGCCACCGACAGTGGGGCGGAGGTGCCTCGCGACGTGACGAAGGCGCAAGCCTCTCAGCTGATCGACGAGCTGCGCGCCAAGTCTCCTCGCCTCTCGCAAGACGACCCCGACTCGGGATCACCGCCCAGCCAGTAGACACGGCTGGAGTGTGACATCGAAGTCACCTCCTTGGCTCTCCAGAACACAATCAAGACAGGCAGAGCGACCTAGCCCGGTCCGGTCGCCTGGTGGATCAGCCCGCAGGCGACACGCCCCTGGCGCGTGAGCTCAGACGAGAAGCCAAGGTCACCTCAGACAAGAAGAAGCCCCGACCAGCGCGTGGTCGGGGCTTCTTCGCTTGTCTCTTGTTGCGTTGTGGCCGTCGGGCGATGGCTCGGACTCTACTAGAAGTCCATGCCACCCATATCAGGCGCACCGCCGGGAGCACCGGCGCCGACCTTCTCGGGCTTGTCGGCGACGACAGCTTCGGTGGTGAGGAACAACGCAGCGATCGAGGCGGCGTTCTGCAGGGCAGAGCGGGTCACCTTAGCTGGGTCGATGATGCCGGTGGCGATCATGTCGACATACTCGCCCGTTGCGGCGTCCAGACCGTGGCCGGCGTCGAGGTGGCGTACCTTTTCGGCGACAACTCCACCCTCCATGCCGGCGTTGATCGCGATCTGCTTGAGCGGGGCCTCGACGGCCGACTTGACGATGGCTGCGCCAGTCGCCTCGTCGCCCTCGAGGTCGAGCTTCTCGAACGCAGTGGCAGCCGCCTGGACGAGAGCGACGCCACCACCGGCGACGATGCCCTCTTCGACGGCAGCCTTGGCGTTGCGGACTGCGTCTTCGATGCGGTGCTTGCGCTCCTTGAGCTCCACTTCGGTGGCAGCGCCAACCTTGATGACCGCAACACCGCCGGCCAGCTTGGCCAGACGCTCCTGCAGCTTCTCACGGTCGTAGTCGGAGTCGGACTTGTCGATCTCGGCGCGGATTTGGTTGACGCGGCCAGCGATCTGGTCGGTGTCACCGGAGCCCTCGACGATGGTCGTCTCGTCCTTGGTGACGACGACCTTGCGGGCCTGACCGAGCAGCTCCAGCCCGGCGGACTCGAGCTTGAGGCCGACCTCTTCGCTGATGACCTGGCCACCGGTCAGGATGGCGATGTCTTGCAGCATGGCCTTGCGACGGTCACCGAACCCAGGAGCCTTGACGGCTACGGACTTGAAGGTGCCGCGGATCTTGTTGACGACGAGCGTCGCGAGAGCTTCACCCTCGACGTCCTCCGAAAGGATCAGCAGCGACTTGCCGGACTGCATGATCTTCTCCAGCACCGGCAACATATCCTTGACAGCCGCGATCTTGGAGTTGACGACGAGCACGTAGGGGTCGTCGAGGACGGCCTCCATGCGCTCTGCGTCAGTGACGAAGTACGGAGAGATGTAGCCCTTGTCGAAGCGCATGCCCTCGGTGAGCTCGAGCTCGAGGCCGAAGGTGTTGCTCTCCTCAACGGTGATGACGCCTTCCTTGCCGACCTTGTCCATGGCCTCGGCGATGATCTCGCCCACCTGGGGGTCAGCTGCGGAGATCGAGGCGGTCGAAGCGATCTGCTCCTTGGTCTCGACGTCTTTTGCCATCGACAGCAGCTGCTCGCTGACGGCCTCGACGGCCTGCTCGATGCCGCGCTTCAGGCCCATCGGGTTGGCGCCGGCTGCGACGTTGCGCAGACCTTCACGAACCATCGCCTGGGCCAACACGGTCGCCGTCGTGGTGCCGTCACCGGCCACATCGTCGGTCTTCTTGGCTACTTCTTTGACGAGCTCGGCGCCGATCTTCTCGTACGGATCTTCGAGCTCGATTTCCTTGGCAATGGAGACACCGTCGTTGGTAATCGTCGGTGCGCCCCACTTCTTCTCGAGAACAACGTTGCGACCCTTGGGGCCGAGCGTCACCTTGACAGCGTCCGCGAGCGTGTTCATTCCACGCTCGAGGCCGCGACGAGCTTCCTCGTTGAAAGCAATAATCTTGGGCATGTACGCGAGTCCTCCGCGTTTGAGGTCTGATGGTCCGGTTGGTATGACGCCCGCGACGGACGAACTCAGCTCCGCCGCGGACCCTTCCCGCAGCAAACCAAGCCCTCATCAGGCCAACCGCTTGTCACTCTCACGTCGAGAGTGCTAACTCATTTTTAGCACTCGACACCTGCGAGTGCAAGCGCCGCGCGGCATGTGTACGGCGGCGGGCCGGCCCATCAACGCCGAAACAGGCGGCTGCCAATACGTGATTGGATTGTGGTTGCCCAGACGACCACAATCCAGTCAGCCACCCCGCTTCGCCGTACAGACAGCAAAGCGGCCCGATCCCCGAGGATCAGGCCGCTTTAGTCTGTCATGATCAGCTAATTAGCCGACCTTGACCTCGTGGGCCTCGCGACCCTTGGGGCCGTCGACTACCTCGAAGGAAACGACTTGGCCGTCCTCGAGGGTCTTGTAGCCATCTGACTGAATCTTGGACCAGTGGACAAAAACGTCGTCTTGGCCTTCCACGGCGATGAAACCGTAGCCCTTGTCGGCGTTGAACCACTTAACGGTGCCTTGCACCATCACTACTCCTGTTG
>JACCZJ010000336.1 GCA_013696065.1 Nocardioidaceae bacterium | reverse complement strand
GCAGTCGAGCGCCGGGGACGACGAGGCTGCGCGACGAGACAGGCTCGGCGCCAGCAGCGGCGAAGTTGGCTTGGTCACACTGGGTCGCCGCGGGATTGGCCATGAACTCTCGTGGTGGAGTGGCTACCCAGGGGCGTGTCACGCCCTCGAAGAGCGGCATGTCGAGTGTGGTCAGGAAGCCCCGAGCCGAGTCTTCGGGCGGCGGCACCTGGTCCCTGAGCCTGGTGCTCTTTGCGCTGCAGGCGCCTTGCGCGAGACGACATACCGAGTCAACGGACCGGCCCAGCACCCGCACGAGGTCAGACGGGTCCACGGGGTTCGCTGCCGTGCCCCGTGCCACCCACGTCACCAAGGCCCGGCCGGACCGGGCCAAAGCCACGCGCTCGTCGTGCAGTCCGTCCTCGTCGACGTGGCGCAGCGTCAACAGGTTGGCGCGGTCACCGACCCCGTCGACCGACCGGAAGGCGACGAGTTGATGCCCCCCGACCGCGCAGCCGGCAAACTGCTTGACCAGGCGAAGGTGGGCCAGGCGCGCAGCCTGACGACTTGGGGCCACCTCGAGCATCTGGGTCGCCTGGGTGGGACGGGCGCCGCCCGAAGCAAACGTGCGAACCCACAGGTGCCGCGCGCGCGGCGAGCTGGGCATTGACGAGACGCACTCGTCGATCGGCTCCGTGACCGCGAAATCTCTCGACGAATCGGCGAGTCGCCATCGTCGGGACTCGTCGAGCATGGTCGCCACGGCTGTCGAGGCGAGCTGCTCTGGGGTCAGCTCAGGCCGGGGTGCCGGAGGTGTCTCGCGCGGTTGTGGCGCCAGTCGCTCCGGTTGCACGATCGGGTCAGCGACCTGAGCCGCCGTCAATGCCCCTGCTCCCACCGCGAGCGCGAGCGATGTCACCGCTGCTAGAAGCATGTGGGATCGACGGCGGCGGTCGCCTTCTCGTCTCAGCCGGCTCGGCCTGTCCACGGGCTGGTCGCGCACGTCATGGCTCAGTCGCTCGAGGGCGCCGGTGAGTGCCGTAGGGGAGGTGTCGATGCCTCGCGATCTCAGCGTGGCCGCCGCATCCTGAAGTGCCCCGGTGGCCGCGCCATCGGTGACGCCGACTTCACGCGCGGCAGTGGGCAGATCGACGGCCGCCAGCGAGGACAAGATGACGAGCTTGCGGACCTGCGGCTGGAGTGCGCCGAGGGCCAGCAGCAAAGGGCGGTTCTCGTCCGCAGTTTGACGGGCGGTGACGTACCAGGGCGTCCGCCGCTGCTGGCGCCGCTCGCTTGCATCGAAAGCCCGCTGGCGAATCCAGGCATCCTTGTATGTCGAAGCGGCGTCGGGTATCTCGCTCAGCTTGTGCCAGTGCTGGCCGGCCGCCGTGAACGCGTCGGCCAGGGCACGGCTCGCCACCTCAGTGTTGCCTGCGTATGCGTAGACCTGAGGCAGCAGCCGGACGCGGGACTCATGAAAGTACGCGTCATAGGCATCGGCGCGCGACATCATGGCAACTTATCAAGAGCTGTGAGCCGGCGCGGCGGCGTGTCCGCTCACATCTCGAACACGGCTCAGCGACCATGAGAGGCGATGACTCAAACCCTCTCCCGCCCGATCACGCGTGTCCCGCACAGCTCTCGCGGTCCTCAACTGCCGCTGCCCATGGCCGCCGCTGCCGCTGCACTGTGGGCGGTAGGTGTGGGCTTGGTGTGCTGCGTTGCCGTGTCGGTGGGAGCGTGGTTCGCGGCGGACACCGGCACCTTCGGGGGTTCGATTCGAGTCGGGGCGCTCGCCTGGTTGGTGACCTTGGGCGCGGGCTTGCACCTCGAAGGGGTGACCATCACTGTCATCCCGCTCGGCTTGACGGCGCTGACGGCATGGCTGCTCTATCGCGGTGGCCACTGGGCGGGAGCCAGGTCAGATGTTCGGTCCAGGCGGGATGCCGCTCTCGGGGTCCTAACCTCGGTCGGCGTTTTCGCCGCGGCTGTGGTGGCGGTGCAATGGGCGACCGACTCTCCTGGCGTGTCCGTCGGGCTGTGGCGTTCGCTGGCCGTCTCTGTCGCCCTGGCCGGCGCGTTCGGCGGGTTGGGACTGATCCGAGGCGCGGGGTTGGCCGCGCAGCTGTTGGCGCCGTTGCCCGCTGTTGCTCGTGGCGTGCTGGCGGGCGGATGCGCGGGGGTCGCAGCCCTGGTGGCCGCAAGCGCAGCCCTCTTCACCGGAGCGATGGTCACACATTTTTCGGCCGCGGTCTCGGTCGCAGAGGGGATGCGCGTGGGTGCGGTCGGCGCAGCGATCATGGCGGTCGTCGGAGTTGCGGTGGTGCCCAATGCCGTGCTGTGCGCGGGGTCGTTCATCGTGGGTTCCGGCTTTTCGGTGGGAGTGGGCACGTCCGTCGCGCCTGGCGGGGTCACCCTCGGGGCTTTGCCCGCGTTTCCTCTCTTTGCCGCCCTGCCCTCTGGTGATGGGGCTTGGTGGCAGCAGGCGCTGGTCGCCATACCGCTCGGGGCTGGGGCGGTCGCTGGTCTGGTCACCGCGCGAAGATATCCGCCGCCGAATGATGGGTGGAGTGGATCGGCCGTCCCTGGCGCATGCGCCGGCCTGCTGACTGGCCTCGGCTTTGGTGCCCTGACGTGGCTCGCCACCGGCGCCATCGGTCCGGGTCGGATGCAAGAGGTCGGCCCCGATGTGGTGGTGACGACCGTCGTCGCAAGTGTTGCGGCGCTGCTGGGAGGCGCCGCCGCCCCTGTCGCCGCTCGCTGGCTCGCCCGCCGCTGACGGGAGGCCAATTCGTCTGCCCAAGCCCCGAGTCGATAGGTTGTGGACCCATGTCCGCTCGACTCGTCGTGCTCGTCTCGGGCGCTGGCACCAACCTGCAGGCACTGCTCGATGCCGGCGCCGACCCGGCGTATGGCGCTCAGGTGGTGGCCGTGGGAGCTGACCGCATCGGCAGCGCCGCAGTTGCGAGGGCCAGTGCTGCGGGCGTCCCCACCTTCGAGCTTCCGATCTCTGCGTATGCCGATCGGGACGCCTGGGATCAGTCATTGTGCGACCAGGTCGCGGCTCACGAACCCGACCTCGTCGTGTCGGCGGGTTTTATGAAGCTTGCCGGCCAGGCGTTCTTGTCAAGGTTCGGAGGACGCTACGTCAACACCCATCCGGCCTTGCTGCCTGCGTTTCCTGGGATGCATGCACCCCAAGACGCCCTCGACCATGGCGTCAAGGTCACCGGTGCCACCCTCTTCTTTGTCGACGCGGGGGTCGACTCGGGTCCGATCGTGGCGCAAGTCGCCGTAGGAGTCGAAGACGGCGACACCACTGAAACTTTGCACGGGCGCATCAAGTCCGCCGAGCGTGTAATGCTCGTGGAGTGGGTCGGTCGGCTGGTGCGCAACGGATATCTCATCGAGGGCAGGAAGGTCACGGTGCTGTGAGCGACGACAGACGCCCCATCACCCGGGCGCTCATCTCCGTCTACGACAAGGAGAGGCTGGAGGAGCTGGGGAGGGCCTTGGCCGAGGCCGGAGTAACCCTCGTCTCGACCGGTTCGACGGCGAGTCGTCTCGCGGCAGCGGGCCTCGAGGTGACGAGCGTGGAGGACCTCACCGGCTTCCCCGAATGCCTCGACGGGCGGGTCAAGACGCTCCACCCCCGGGTGCACGCGGGGATTCTTGCGGACCAGCGGCTCCAATCCCACCGCGACCAACTGGCGAGTCTCGACGTCGAGCCCTTCGACCTGGTGGTCTCGAACCTCTATCCCTTCACAGAAACCGTGCGCTCAGGTGCTTCGCCCGACGAGTGCGTCGAGCAGATCGACATCGGCGGGCCGTCCATGGTGCGTGGCGCAGCCAAGAACCACGCCAGCGTCGCCATCGTCACCTCACCCACGCAGTACGGCGACGTGCTAGTTGCCCTCAGCGAAGGTGGTTTCACCCTGGCGCAGCGCCAACGCTTGGCAGCGGAGGCCTTTGCGCACACGGCGACCTACGACGTCGCCGTCGCCGAATGGTTCTCCCGAGAGCAGGTCTTCGATTCGGCAGGGGATTGGCCCGACTTCGCTGGCACCGTACTGCGGCGGCGTTCGGTGCTGCGCTACGGCGAGAACTCCCACCAGCCGGCCGCTTTGTATGTCGATCCCACCGCCGAGCCCGGCCTCGCCCAGGCCGAGCAGCTCCATGGCAAGGAGATGTCGTTCAACAACTACATCGACGCCCAGGCTGCTCACCGTGCGGCGCATGACTTCCCTGACCCGGCTGTCGCCGCAGTCGCGATCATCAAGCATGCGAACCCGTGCGGCATCGCCCTCGGGAGGGACATCGCCGATGCGCACGCCAAAGCTCATGCCTGTGACCCGGTGTCGGCATACGGCGGAGTGGTCGCCGCCAACCAGCCGGTCTCCGCCGCCATGGCCAGCCAGCTGTCCGACGTGTTTACCGAGGTGATCGTGGCGCCGGGCTTCGACGACGAAGCGGTAGCGCTTCTGACGGCGAAGAAGAATGTGCGGCTCCTGCGGTGCGCTCCGCCGGCGGGATCAGCGACCGAATGGCGGCCGATCTCCGGTGGGATGCTCGTTCAGATCGCCGATCGCTTCCAGGCTGCAGGCGACGAGGTCTCCACCTGGCAACTCGTGAGCGGCCCCGCCCTCGATGACGAGGGGCTCGCGGACATCGCCTTCGCGTGGCGGGCCTGCCGATCGGTCAAGTCCAACGCAATCCTCTTGGCCGCCGATCGTGCCACGGTCGGAGTGGGGATGGGACAGGTCAACCGGGTCGATGCTGCCCGGCTGGCGGTGGTGAGGGCTGGCGACCGGGCCCGTGGATCGGTCGCAGCGTCAGACGCGTTCTTCCCGTTTGCCGATGGCCTGCAACTGCTGATCGACGCCGGGGTGCGAGCCGTCGTACAACCAGGGGGATCGGTGCGAGACGAAGAGGTGAGGGCGGTCGCTGACGCGGCTCGTATGTCGATGTACTTCACCGGCACCCGCCACTTCTCCCACTGACCACCCTCTCTCCTCTTGATGACACAATCAGCGGCGTGACCGCCCAGATTATGGACGGCCTCGCGACCGCGAAGGCCATCAAAGCCGACCTCAAGCAGAGGGTCGCTCGCGTTACCGAGCGGGGGATCACCCCAGGCCTGGGCACGGTCTTGATCGGGGAAGACGTCGGCAGCATGTCGTATGTCGCAGGCAAGCATCGAGACTGCGAACAGGTGGGGATCGCGTCGATCCGGGAGCACCATCCGGCCGACATCAGCCAGGAGTTCCTCGAGGAGCGCATCGTCTCGCTCAACGACGACCCCGCGTGCACCGGCTTCATAGTGCAACTCCCGCTGCCCAGACATCTCGACACCCATCGGGCGATCGAACTCATCGACCCGTTCAAAGACGCAGACGGGCTGCACCCCACCAATCTGGGGCGGCTCGTCCACATGAACGACGCCCCCCTGCCCTGCACACCGCGGGGAATCGTCGATCTGCTCCGCGCGTATGACGTCCAACTCGACGGGGCCGAGGTGTGCGTGGTCGGGCGCGGCGTCACGGTGGGCCGGCCGTTGGGCCTCGTGCTGACCCGCCGCAGCGAGAACGCCACCGTGACGTTGTGCCACACCGGCA
>JACCZJ010000332.1 GCA_013696065.1 Nocardioidaceae bacterium | reverse complement strand
AGGTCACGCAGCCGGCGGCGAAAGAACGCCGTCGATCAGGTAGACCGTCGCGTTGGCGGTCTTGACGCCGCCACAGATAACTGTGGCGTCGTTGACCTTGAGGTTGTCTCCTTCACCAGTGACTTCGACCATGCCGCCTTGCAGACTGGTCTGCTCGCCGACCACCGCGTCGGGAGCCAGCTGGCCCGAGACGACGTGGTAGGTCAGGATGTCGCTCAACATGTCAGCGTTAGCCGGCTTGGCGAGCGCCTTAACGGTCTTGGCGTCCAACTTGGCGAACGCCTCGTCAACAGGTGCGAAGACAGTCAGCTCAGCGCCGTTGAGGTCGTCCACAAGGTTGACATCGGGGTTGAGTTGACCGCTGACGGCGGCAACCAGGGTCTTGAGCAGCGGGTTGTTGCTTGCGGCAACAGCTACCGGGTCCTCGGCCATGCCGGAGACGGAGCCAGGTCCTTCCGGAACCGCCTCCGCGTAACCGGCGCAGCCCTCGCCGACGAGCTGAGCAGCCATGTCGGGGTCTTCGGATTCCGTGCCGTCGGTGGCGTCTTCCACTGCGTCGCCCGCTGCGCTGGTGGCGTCGTCTGCTGCGTCGCCCGCGGCGCTGGTGGCGTCGGTTGCGGCGTCACTGGCCTCGTCTGACGAGCAACCGACGGCGCTGAGCAGCGCAACGGCAGACGCCGTCGCGGCCAGGGCCTTCACTGAGTTGATTCGCATGATGATTCCTTCTCTTTGGTGAGTGCTGATGGATGGTGCTGGTGTTGAGCCGGTGGTGCGGGTGTGGCCCAGGTGGGCCGGGTCGGAACAGGGCTCAAGAGTGAGGTGTATGCAGGTGCGGGATGGGGTTTTGCGAGCTAGCCGGCAGCTAGGCGACGCTCACGTTGACGCTGTGCCAACCGGTGGCTCCGTTGGGTCGAGGTGACACCCGACGGGAGGTTTGGGTGTAGCCGGACTTGTCGGCGGAGCGAACCTCCAGGCGGTGAGAGCCAGCCTCGGCCTCCCACTCGTAGACCCATTGCCGCCAGGTGTCGATGGAGTCCTCTTCGGCGAGCTTGGCCTGCTGCCAGCCACCGCCATCGATGCTGACCTCGACCTTCTCGATACCGGTCGCCTGCGCCCAGGCCACGCCTGCGATGGCGTTCTTGCCCGTGGTGAGCTGCGCAAAGGCCTTCGGGACGTCGATTCGGCTGAACGTCTTGATCGGCGCCTCGGCGTCGAAGCCGCGGTCAGTCCAGTAGGCCGCGAAGTCTGCGAAGCGGGTGACCTCCATGTCGACCAGCCACTTGGTGGCCGACACGTAGCCGTAGAGGCCCGGCACCACCATGCGAGCTGGGAAGCCGTGCGCGATCGGCAAGGGTTGGCCGTTCATGCCGATGGCGATCATGGCGTCGCGGTCGACGAGGGCCGCGATCGGCGTACCGATCGTCATGCCGTCGACACTGGTCGACTTGATGGCGTCCGCGTCGCCGCTGTATCCCACCTGGTCGAGCAGGTCGGAGATGCGGACACCCAACCAGGTGGCGTTGCCGGCGTACTGACCGCCGATTTCGTTGGAGACGCAGGCAAGCGTGATGCGTCTCTCGATCAACGGCATACCGAGAAGGTCTTCGAACGAGAGAGTGATCTCGTCGTCGACCATGCCGTGGATCTTGAGCGACCAGTTGCCTGCGTCGATCTGGGGGAGCGACAGCGCTGTGTCAACGCGATAGAAGTCGCTCGTGGGGGTGATGTACGGCGTCAGGCCGTCCACCTTGAGCTGAGCCGCCGACTTGAGGGATGAGACGCCATCAGCGGGCTTGGGAAGGGTGATCGAGTCCCGCGAGCGAGAGCCGGCGTCACCAAAGATGCGTGAGGTCCCGACCCCAACCGTTGCTACCGCACCACTCGCCAAGGCGGCGGCCAGGAACGCTCGACGGTCGAAGCCAGCAGGCGCGGAGTTCTCTGAGCCGGTGGGGACAGGTCGCCCTGGTTTGGGGCGGGCCATGGGGGTCTGGAGGAAATCCGGCGCTGACGCTGGAGCATCCGTTATGGCCGGGGTTCTGACTGAGCTGGTCGCTGCTGAGACCTGGACGGATGTTGGCTCGAGGGCCGTGGCTGTGGTGCTCTGGTCCGAGGCTTCCATGCTCGAGTCTTGAGTTCTGGCGCCTTGGGCGCTCAACTCTCTCGTGCTCCCCCCTCTGGTGCTCCACCCTCTCGTGAAGAATGCCAGCATCGCGACGCAGACGATGAGAGCGGCGACGGCGGGAGCGATCTTGCTCACCGCACCCACCAACTCGGTCGGGTCCACGAGAGCGGCGGCGACCCCGACGACGCCAAGGATGGCGGTCAGCCCGAGCGCCACAGGGCGGCTGCGCCAGGCGATGATGCCGGTCAAGCAGGCCAACAAGGCGATGGCGGAGAAGATGCCACCCAAGAGCAAGATTTTGTCATTCTCGCCGAATGTGCGGATGGCCCAGTCCTTCACGGCGCCGGGGGTCGCGTCTATGACT
>JACCZJ010000311.1 GCA_013696065.1 Nocardioidaceae bacterium | reverse complement strand
TGCGCGGCACCGAAAAGGACCGCCGGCCCGGAGACGTGTTGGCAGAGGTCGAGGCGCTGGTTGCCGAGGGCGTGCTGGAGGTGACGCTGCTCGGTCAGAACGTCAACTCTTACGGCGTCGGGTTCGGGGACCGGTTTGCCTTCGGCAAGCTATTGCGCGCCTGCGGTGAGGTCGAAGGTCTCGAACGGGTTCGCTTCACCTCGCCTCATCCCCGTGACTTCACCGACGACGTCATCGCCGCGATGGCCGAGACGCCAAATGTCATGCCCCAGCTACATATGCCAATGCAGTCCGGCTCGGACGCCATGCTGAAGGCGATGCGCAGGTCCTACCGCCGTGACCGTTATCTCGGCATCCTCGAGCGGGTCCGGGTCGCCATGCCCGATGCTGCGATCACGACGGACATCATCGTCGGCTTCCCCGGCGAGACTGAGGCGGACTTCGCGGACACGCTGTCCTTGGTGCAAGAGGCCCGCTTCAGTCAAGCCTTCACCTTCCTGTATTCAAAGCGCCCGGGCACTCCAGCCGCCACGATGGCCGATCAACTGCCTCGCGAGGTCGTGCAAGAGCGCTACGAGCGCCTTGTCGAGCTGGTCAACGACATCGCCTGGGACGAGAATAAGTCCTTCGTCGGTCGCGAAGTCGAGGTCTTGGTCGCCGAAGGTGAGGGACGCAAAGACGCCGCGACGGCACGGCTCTCGGGTCGCGCCAGCGACAACCGGCTCGTGCACTTCACGCCGCCAGCTGGAGGCGAGAGCCCCTCGATTCGGCCAGGCGACATGGTGACAGCACAAGTGACTTACGCCGCGCCCCACCACCTGGTGTCCGACATACCGGTGGTGTCCGTACGGCGTACGCGGGCTGGCGATGCTTGGGAGGCTCGCACCGCCCCCCAACCGGCAGCGGTCTCGCTCGGGTTGCCCACGATCGGAGTCCCGGCGCCTCTGACACCGAGCCGATCCGCCTGCTCGGCGGTGTGAATGGGCAACAGCGGACCACATTGGGACTGCGCCGTCGCGTGGCTATCCCCTAGAAGCCGAAGGTGATGACGGGTTGCAGGTCACGGTCCAGCAGTCGTTGCAGGACTGCTAACTCGTGGGGCACCACCGGGTTGGGCAGCGCGTCCAGCCCGAACCACTCAAGGTCGGCTGCTTTGCCCGTCTCCAGCAAGCGAGGTACGCCAGACCAACGGGTGCAGGAAAAGAAGAAGTCGACGCGTTCGTCGATCCACTGGTGATTGCCCTGAGTGCGGTGCATCGCGCATAGCGGCGTCAGGTCGGCCACGTCGATCACGACGCCGAGCTCTTCGCCGGCCTCCCGCACCGCCGCGGCGTAGACGGACTCGTCCGCCTCGACGTGTCCGGCTGCTGCCATCGCCCAATGGTCGTCCATATAGCCGGTGTTGGTTCGCAGCTGCAACAGCACCTGCTCACCGCGCCGCATCACGATGTAGGCGGCGGGGACGACTTGAAATTTGGTCCTCGCTCCCATTGCGGGAGTATGCATGAGAGGTGAAGCTCCGGCTGCGGCGGCCGGATCTGGCCACCGCAGCCACGCTTTCAGGGGGCCGGCGGATATGAAGGGGCAGACGGTGGTTGAGTCGAGTCGTCACTGACATCCGCCTTGAGCGCAGAGTCAGCGCTCTCGACTGAGGTGGGATCCATCGGCTCAGCACCAGACTCAGGCGCCGACGGTGACAGACCTGATTCGTTACCGGACACCGGGGCAGGGTTGAAGTCGGGCGCGGAGTCGGACCACGGAGGTGGCGAGGCCGCCCCCCGGGCCGCGACTGGATCGATCGGTGAAACAGGGGTTCCGCTGCTCGTGGCCTCGGGGCTCTTCTCGAGCTTGTCCATTCCCCCGCTGATTTTTTCCTTGCCCGTTGCGATCTTGTCGCTGTACTTGCCCTTGGTCTTCTTGTCTACGAACTGACCGGCCTTGTCGAGCCCGCCGCTGATCTTGTCGCCGTGCTTATCGACCGCGTCTGCGGCCTTGCCCTTGACCTTGTCAAGAAATCCCATGACTGCCTCCATTGATATTTGGTCGGATGACCTCCATTGTCGCCCATACTCGCGAGCGTTT
>JACCZJ010000254.1 GCA_013696065.1 Nocardioidaceae bacterium | reverse complement strand
GGGTCAGCGAGACCGCGGTGGCGCCGAGTAAGGCACGGCGCACGCCGGTGGTCATGCTTGAGGGACAAAGGGGCACGAGGGGTCCTTCCGGAAGGCACGAGCGAGGCTTGAAGGGTAGTTTCCGCAGATGAACTAGTGAGGGCATGGACGTGACGCCGAGGCAAGCACTCGGCAATTTCCGCCGCTTGGACCTTCTTGCTCGCGTCCGCGCCCCTAGCCGCAGGCGGCGCCGCCTCAGGGCCCGATCGCTGCCGAATGTGTCCCCATTCCTGGCGGCCTACCCCAACACTGGCTCGCCCGGCGAATAGGTCAAAACCGACATTCACCTGCGGTTTTACCCGTAGGCTGCCGGCATGCATCCCCGTCGCCGCCAACCGTCGAGGCTGGGCAGATGACCACAGCACAACGGATCGACGAGTCAGGCGTGTTCGCAGCCGACCCCGAACCGGCTCCCCGGCCTGCACACGCGCGCCTGGGCCGCGTTTTCGACGTCTCTGTGGCGGTGAGCGGTGGAGCCATCGGAGTCGCCGCCGCTGTGTGGTTGTCGAGTGACCTGAGTCAGGTCTGGATTGGTTTGTTCCTCTGCGTACCTGTGATCATGGTCCTCGGCTGGTTTCCTGTCCTGCTGGCTCAGCAGCGGACAGGCGGCATGGAGATCGGTATGGACGTTTGCGTGCTGATCTTCCTGGCCACTACGACGACTTTCGTGCAAGCGTTGACGGTGTGGTCGATAGGAACTTTCCTAGCCCAGAGCTTCAGGCGCAAGCCGCGCTTGACTCGGGCCTTCAACGCAGGGATCGGGATCATCGCGGGTGCCGTTGCGCTGTTGGCAACCGAGGTGGCGCCAAGCGGGAACATGACGGATCCTCGCCAGCTGCTGGCCATGGCAATCGGCGCCACGGTCTATTTCATCACCGATGTCTCGGTGACCAGTATCTCCTTGAGCATGGAGCACTCCACGGCGCTGCTTCTCGAGCTGAGGCCAATGGGCGCACTCACGGCGCTCGCAACCTCACTGGCCACGAGCTCACTCGGATATCTCGCCGCACTCGTGGTGCCGGCGCTGCCTCGATGGGCGGCGGTGCTAGTCGCCGTTCCGGTAGCTACGACAGTCATCGCCTCACGGGCACAGACGCGGGGCGCTGAGCACGCTCGACGACTCAAGGTGCTGCTCGAGACGGCAATGAAGGTGCACATTCTGCATGATCGTCCTGCCTTGTTGGTGGCAGTGCGCCGTGCTGCGACGGAGCTGATGCGCGATTCGCGGGTGCGATTAGACAAAGCTGCGCCGCCGCCTGGTGAGATCGGCGTGGCCGTACACGATCCCGGCGGGGATTTCTGGATTGTAGGCCCGGCCCGCATGCGCTCTCAGTCAAGCGCTTCCGACGATGAGAATGGCCTGGCTGCGTTGGCTGCGGTCGCCGAGGACGCTCTCGCGCGGCTCCACCTCAGCGAGGCGATGACCTTCCTCGCCTGGCACGACCCACTCACGGGTCTGGCCAACCGAGCCTTCTTCATGAATCGCGTCCAACTCGCTATCGAACGCCGAACGCCTCAAGGAGCTCGGGCGGCGGTCCTCTTCTGCGATCTCGACGGCTTCAAGCGTGTCAACGACCTCTTTGGTCACAGTGCCGGCGACGAATTGCTTGCCGAGGTGGGCAGACGCATCCGCACCAGTGTTCGGCAGGAGGACACCGTTGCTCGTCTCGGCGGCGACGAGTTCGCTGTACTCATGGAGAGCGTCGACGAGCCCAAGGAAATACAGACTCTTTGCGAGCGGATCATGGCGGCGCTGCGCGAACCCGTTCACTTGATTGGCGGGAATGTGTTCGTCACCACCTCTATCGGCATTGCCTGGTCCAGTGAAGGAGCATCATCCGATGCGTTGCTGAGTCGCGCCGATCTCGCCATGTACTACGCCAAGGGTCGTGGCAAGGACCAATTCGCAACCTACGATGCAAACTTCGGCGAGGAGCGTCGCCAACGGCTGGAACTGGTCGAGAAACTACGTTATGCGTTGTCGGCGCGTGAGTTAGAAGTCTTCTACCAACCATTGTTCGATTTGGGCACGCGGGAAGTGTTCGGAGTCGAGGCGCTGGTCCGATGGCGGCGAGGGGGCGAGCTCATCCCCCCGGACCTGTTCGTCCCCACAGCCGAGGAGAGTGGCCTCATCGTCGACTTGGGGGAGCTGGTGCTGGATCGCGTGATCGCGGATGCACCCCAGCTGCGTGCTGCAGCTGGAAAGACCTTGTCAATCGGGATCAACTTGCCGGCGAAACATCTGCAAGTCAAGGGATTCGTCGAACGAGTGACGGCGGCGAGGGCGCTGATGGGGGATGTACACCTCATCCTCGAGATGACCGAACGGGACTTCATCAACCATGACCCCACAACCCTGGCCACGATGACCGCGCTCGCCGCGGCCGACATCCGGCTTGCTATCGACGACTTTGGCGTGGGTTTTTCGTCGATCGGCTATCTGCAACGGCTGCCGGTGCGCATCTTGAAGATCGACAAATCCTTTACCGCACACATCGACGATGATCCGCGAGCCTGCTCGCTGATGCGTTCCATCGTCCTCATGGGCAAGGCGTTGGGACTGGATGTGATCGTCGAGGGAATCGAGCGCGAGAGCCAGCTCACACATCTGACGACCCATACTGATGCTTCCACGGGGCAGGGTTACCTGTTCGCGCATCCGATGTCGGCGACCGACTTGGTGACCTTTCTCTCCGCGAAACGGGCGAGTTCACTTGTCGCAACCCACCTGCTCCCGAGCTTCCCGCCGCCGCCTCGGTTTGAGCGGGGTTACCGCTGAACCAGTGGCTGATGACCGGCTGCGTCGGCTCTAGTGAGTGTGCTGAGGAACAACGGGCCCTTCCGACGGTTGCACGACGACGAAGCCGGGGCCGTGGAAGGCGTACTGGAAAGCCTCGCCGGTGCCTCCGCGCAGAAGCGACCGGGCGTTCATGCTGTTGACCACGTTGGGCACGAGGTTGGCCGACCAACAGACTGCTGCCTGTGTGTCGACGAAAGTCGGCTGCTGTGAGCAGTCGAGAATCATCGGCTCGCCTTCAGAGGTGAGTGCCACCGTGCCTTGGCCTTGCACCAGCGTGTTGAACAGACCGCCGGACAAGATTCCGGCGCCTTGAGTGCGGCGCACGTCCCACTCCAGGTTCGCGTCGAAGGCCAGCAAGCTGCGGCCATTGATGCTGATGCCGTCACCTTCGAGGTTGATCAAAAACACCTCCGCGGCATCGCGAGCGAAGAACACTTCTCCCATACCGGTCACGCGCATAAGCGGAGTGTCTTCGCTCGTCAGTGCCCGCTTGACGAACTTGCCAAGACTTCCGGAGCCTTCATGGTTGAACGCCACCTGGCCTTGGTAGGCGACCATCGCTCCCTTGGCGGCCAAGATGTCAGGACCAAGCGTCGCCTTCAGCATGCGTTTGCTCTGCAGGGCATAGCGATCGCCTGACTGGGTCTCATTGTGGGCCTGAGTAAAAAGCTCGCTTCGCATGGCCACCATGCTGCCCTATCCGAGCTGACAAGTCAGGAAGGCGGCCACGTTGGCGTCACGACATGAGCCGAAAGGGTCGACCTTGGCATACTAGGCGGATGCTGCGTCGGCCACCCGTGAAGGACAAACCCCGACGCAGCCTGGCAGGCATCGAGCGGCCCAGTGGCGGCATTAGTGTCCAGAGCCGAATCTCCACGCGACGCCGCATTGCGGTCGCCTCTTGGCGCCCGCCGAGCGACGGCCGTATCTATGCCCGTACGGCAATCGACGCCACGCCAACTTTGGCGTATGTCGAAGCGACGCGTCAGCGAACCGGCGAGCATCTCACGGTCACCCATGTCGTGGGCGCAGCCTTGGCGCGCGCCTTGATGGCCGTCCCCGAGGTGCAGTCACGGATCGTCTTCGGACGCATCAGGCCCTTTGCGAGTTGTGACATCGGTTTCGCGGTTGACGTTCATGACGGTGCCGACCTGGCGCCGGTGAAGGTGCGCCATGTCGACCAGCTCACTCCCTTGGAAGTCGCACGTCAGCTGGCGCCGAAAGCGGCCCAAGTTCGGGCCGGCGAAGATCCTGCTCATCGCCGCAGCTCCTCGATTGTCCGGCATCTGCCGTGGTGGACTTTGCGTCCGGTGCTCAACACCGCGAGCCTGCTTGTAGGCGGCCTAGGAGTTCCTGCTTTCGGCCAACCTGCTTTCCCTTTGGGGGCAGCGTTCATCTCCAATGTGGGCACGCTGGGCCTTGACGAGGCATTCATGGCTCCGCTACCTCTCGCTCGCACGCCGATCTATCTGGCGATCGGGGCCGTGCGAGACGCTCCGATGGCCATCGACGGGTCAGTCGTCGTACGGCCGCAGCTGGTGTTGGTTGCCACGGGCGACCACAGAATTGTCGACGGAGCCCAAGCCGGCCGGATCACCACTGTCCTGCGCGAGCTGCTCGCCGAACCAACTCGGCTCGACTCACCGTGGCAACCGCCATCGAGCTGAGCTCGGGCGGGCACGAACGCCGCGTCTGAAACTCGCCAGGTCGCGTCCGTGTCGGCCCCTAGGGTCTGGTTCTGGCCTCAACTCCTGCACTGCCTAGCCCGCGGACCCATCGCCCCGGGCTGACGGTCGCGGCCGTCGCATTCACCGTAC
>JACCZJ010000250.1 GCA_013696065.1 Nocardioidaceae bacterium | reverse complement strand
ACGCGTCAAAAGGGCAGTCAACGCCCACAAGAAGCGCCGCGAGACCCTCGAGCGCGCGGCCGGATATCGCGGACAGCGCTCGCGGCTTTATCGCAAGGCCAAAGAGCAGGTCACCCACTCGCTGGTCTACAGCTACCGTGACCGCCGCGCAAAGAAGGGCGAGTTCCGCAAGCTATGGATCCAGCGCATCAACGCGGCCGCGCGCGCGAACGGCATGACCTACAACCGGTTGATCCAGGGCTTGCGTGAGGCGGGCGTCGAGGTCGACCGCAAGATCCTCGCTGACCTCGCGGTCAACGACAGTGCTGCCTTCGCCTCGCTCGTCGAGACAGCCAAGGCTCACCTGCCTGCCCAGGGTGCCGGCGCCGAGTCGACCGAGAAGGTCAGCGCCTGACCTCGCCCTTCGCTGCGGACAGGCGCGTCCGGTGACGCCAGAGCTGTTGACCCCGCGTTCATCGCGGATCAAGGCAGCTCGACGGCTCACCCGGCGCGCCTCTCGCATGTCGGCACGGCTCTTCCTCGCTGAGGGACCGCAGGCGGTGCGAGAAGCCCTTGAGCTGACCGACTGCGTGGTCGAGGTCTTCGTCACGGATGACGCCGCAACCCGCCACAGCGACCTGGCCTCGCGGGCGCACGACCTTGGTGCTTCTTGGCATCTGGTCGAAGACGTCGCCCTCGCCTCGCTCACGGACACCGTCTCGCCGCAGGGCTTGGTCGCCGTATGCCGGTTCGTCGACGTGACACTCGAACAGGTCATCGAGGCATCACCTCGACTCGTGGCGGTCTGCGCCGACATCCGTGACCCTGGCAATGCTGGGGCGGTGATCCGATGTGCTGACGCCGCTGGAGCCGATGGGGTCATCCTCGCCGGGAACTCTGTAGACGCCTACAACAGCAAGGTGGTGCGGGCCTCGGTCGGCTCGATCTTCCATCTTCCTGTGGTCCGCGATGCCCCTGTCGGTGAAGCGATTTCGGGGCTGCGGGCGGCCGGTTGCCAGGTGCTGGCCGCCGACGGGAATGGCCAGGCTTCTTTGGATGACGTCCTCGATGCCGGCCAGTTGGCCGGCCCTACGGCGTGGCTGTTCGGCAACGAGGCGTGGGGTTTACCTGAGCAGACTCAGGCGTTAGCCGATCATGTGGTCGCTATCCCCATTTATGGCCGCGCGGAGAGTCTCAACCTTGCGACGGCGTCGGCGATCTGCCTCTATGCGTCCGCCCGCGCCCAGCGCAATACCCCCAAAGATCCGAGTCTGAAGTCGCCATAGCGACGTGTGAGTCGGATCTCTGGTGAAGGCGCTGTCGAAACCGGTTCGCCTCGGGGAGTGGGCACTTCCTAGACTCTGCGGTGCACCTGCTGGCTAGCGGGTCGTCGTCGAGGAGGAGTCCAGCACCCATGTCGGGCCCGAACACCAACTATGACCCGGTCGAGGTGACCCCGCTCCGTGCCGACGAGGTCGCCGCGATGCGCGACCAGGCGATCGCCGCCATCGGGGCGGCCGCTGATCTCGATGCGCTCAAGGCGGTCCGGCTCGCGCATTCGGGTGACCGGTCGCCGCTGAGTCTCGCGAACCGCGAGATCGGGGCGCTGCCTCCGCAGGCCCGCAAAGAGGCAGGACAGCGGATCGGCCAGGCCCGGGGCGCCGTCAACGAGGCGCTCAAGCGGCGTACCACCGAGTTGGAGGCCGAACAGGAGGAGCGCATGCTCCTCGAGGAGACCGTCGACGTCACGTTGCCGTACGACCGGGACCCGCAGGGTGCGCGCCACCCGCTGACCACGCTGCAGGAGCGCATCGGCGACGTGTTCGTCGCGATGGGTTGGGAGGTGGCCGACGGTCCGGAGGTGGAGGCCGAATGGTTGAACTTCGACGCGCTCAACATCGGACCGGACCACCCAGCACGGACCATGCAGGACACCATGTTCCTCGAGCCGCTGGATGCCGGGGTCGTCCTGCGGACCCACACCTCACCGGTGCAGGCGCGCACCATGTTGTCCCGCACGCCGCCGATCTACGTGATCTGCCCCGGTCGCACCTACCGCACAGACGAACTCGACGCGACGCACACGCCGGTCTTCCACCAAGTCGAAGGGCTCGCTATCGACCGTGGCCTGTCGATGGCTCATCTCAAGGGCACACTCGACCACTTCGCTGCCGCCATGTTCGGAGAGGGAATCTCGACGCGGTTCCGGCCGTCATACTTCCCGTTCACCGAGCCCTCCGCCGAGGTCGACCTCGTCTGCTTCGTCTGCCGCGGCGTCGAGCCAGACGTGCAGGAGTGCCGCACCTGTCGGGGTGAGGGCTGGATCGAGTGGGGCGGCTGCGGTGTGGTCAACCCGCGGGTCTTGCGTGCCTGCGGGGTCGACTCGCATACCTACTCCGGTTTTGCCTTCGGGATGGGCGTCGAGCGCACGCTGATGTTCCGGCACGGCGTCGAAGACATGCGCGACATGGTCGAAGGCGACGTCCGGTTCACCTTGCCGTTCGGAGTGGAGCTCTAATGCGCGTGCCCGTGTCCTGGCTCCGTGAGTATGTCGATCTGCCCGCCGAGGTCTCGGTGAACGAGCTGGCGAACCGGTTGACCATGCTCGGTCTCAAGCTCGAGGCCGTGGAGTCGCCGGGTCTTGACGTGCATGGCCCGCTGGTCGTCGGCCGGGTGCTGGACTTCGAAACCGAGGAGCACTCCAACGGCAAGCCCATCCGCTGGTGCCAGGTGGACACCGGTGAGGGTGCGCCTCGGGGCATCGTGTGTGGTGCCAGCAACTTCGCCCCAGGGGATCTCGTGCCGGTGTCCCTGCCCGGCGCGGTGCTGCCCGGCGGGTTCGCGATCACTGCTCGGACAACCTACGGACACGTGTCCGACGGCATGATCTGCTCGGCGC
>JACCZJ010000245.1 GCA_013696065.1 Nocardioidaceae bacterium | reverse complement strand
GAGGGCGAGACCTTCCCGGTCCGCGAGTGCCTGCTGATCGTGCTCAACGAGGAGTGGTGGCACCGGCAGTACGCCGAGCGGGACCTGAGCGTCCTCGAGGAGCGTGCTTGACCGATGGAGCTCACCTTCGCCAGCCGGGTGATCGAGTGGCGCGGCCCGGCTCCGTACTACTTCGTCGCGGTTCCTGACGAGGAGTCGGCCGACATCCGCGAGGTGGCCGCCAGGGCAAGCTATGGCTGGGGTGTCATCCCGGTCGAGGCCCGGATCGACGCGGTCGACTTCAAGACCTCCCTGTTCCCGAAGGATGGCGGCTACCTGTTGCCGCTGAAGGACGCGGTGCGCAAGCAGCGTGGTCTCGCGCCCGGTGATGAGGTGAGCGTGGAGATGATCGTCCGGATGTAGCTGAGCTTCCCACTCGACAATGCTGAGTGGTACGCTGCATCTATGAATGGGACATACCCTGTGGTGCTCGGAGACCGGGGGAGGCTGGTGGTCCCCGCCGAGCTGCGCGAACGCCACGGCCTGCGGTCAGGCTCGCCGTTGCTCCTGGTTGAGACACCGAGCGGGATCGTCCTCGCCACCCGAGGCCAGGTGAAGGCGATGGTCAGCCGTGAGCTCGCGGAGCACGATCTCGTCGCCGAGCTACTGGCCGATCGCCGCGCCGCGGCAGCCTCCGAAGACGCGGCGTGAAGCTCTTCGACGCGTCGGCATTGTTGTGCCTGCTCCGGGGTGAGCACGGCGGCGACGTCGTCGAGCGCGAGCTGGAAGGCGGCGGTTCGTGTAGCGCGGTCAACTGGTCCGAGGTGGCCCAGAAGGTGCTCGGTCACGGCAAGGACTGGCAGCTCGCCCGTGGACTGCTGCTCAGCTACGGGCTGCGCATCGAGTCGGTGACGCGAGCCGACGCCGAGATCGCCGCTTACGCATGGCGACCCGGTAGCGGACTCTCGCTCGCCGATCGACTGGCGCTTGCCACGGCAGACCGGCTCGACGCATCCGTGTGGACTGCCGACCAGGCCTGGGGATCTGCAGGGCGAGTGCGCCAGGTCCGGTAACCAGGGCGTCAGACGCGAAAAATGCGGGAAAGTGGCTGCTCCGAGAGCCCGCTCAGCAGCCGGAACCCCGCATTTCCGCGAACAGCGCGGTCACTACCTGAGATGTACGGCGCAGACCTCCGCAGCGGCACCAGCGTGCGTCGCAGCTACGAGCAGAGGGCTGACCAGTGAGGCCGATCGTCATCACGGGTGGGACACCGTGACAGACGATCCAACCGCCGCAGCTGGCCGCGACCCCTTCTACCGGATCGTGATCACACACCTGACACGGAACATCATGGACGAGGAAACTCAAATGAGGAGGCACCCATGGGCAGGGTCACCTGCGACCAATCCATCTCGGCCGACGGTTACTCGGCTGGGCTAAACCAGACCGAGCAGCGCCCGTTCGGCGACGACGGCAGCGACGGCTGGGGCGGCAGGCTGCACGCCTGGATGTTCGACGATCCCGAGGAGAACCGGACCGAGGTCGACAAGATCAACGCCGCCAAAGCAGTCATCATGGGCCGGAACATGTTTGGCCCAGTCCGTGGCGAATGGGATCGGCTGTGGAAGGGGTGGTGGGGTGACGATCCGCCGTTCCACGCCCCGGTGTTCGTGCTCACCCACCATCCGCGCGAGCCGCAGCCGATGGATGGCGGCACCACGTACTACTTCGTCACCGACGGAATCGAGTCGGCGCTGGCCCAGGCGCGCGAGGCGGCCGGGGACGGCGATGTCTCGATCCATGGCGGCGCGAACACCATCAACCAGTATCTCGCCGCCGGCCTGATTGACGAGCTGCGGCTGCACATCGTGCCCTGCACGCTCAGCGTCGGCACCCGGCTATTCGACGGTGTCCCGCCCCTGAATCTGGAGCAGGTGTACTCGCGGGCAGCAAGCGCAGTCACGCACCTGACCTATCGCGTGATGTCCTAAACCCGAGGGGCGATTGAAGATATGCCCGCAATTGCCGCATTGAGTGCGTTCCGGCTATCTCGCCACGGGCGTCGGCGATGCCGAGCATGGCGTTTCGACAGCGGCGCACCGACTCGGGAGGCGGTCGGTCACGGCGACTCGATGGATCTGCCCACGTAGTTGGCCCAGGGACGCTCGACTGGTTGCTGTTCTCGCTGGTCAGAGCCGCATTCAGCGCCGAACGCGGGGAGTGGCGTGCGGTCAGCGTTGATGCAATCCGCAGACTCTGATTGACATAATGTGGCTTATCGGCGCAAAGGTCAGGTGCCGACGTAGGCCGCGAGGTGCTCGCC
>JACCZJ010000241.1 GCA_013696065.1 Nocardioidaceae bacterium | reverse complement strand
GAACGGCTTGGCCTGCCGCTTGTCGTCAAACCAGCCAAAGGGGGTTCCGCGCTCGGCGTGTCGGTCGTCCACTCCGCTGAGGCGTTGCCCAGTGCGATGGTGGCCTGTTTTGCCTATGGCCCGGTGGCGCTCGTGGAGCGATGTGTCGTGGGCGTGGAGGTGGCCGTCCCGGTGCTGGAGACAACGAGCGGTGTGCACGCCTTGCCGGCCGTCGAGATCCGCCCCGACGGCGGCCTGTACGACTACACGGCGCGCTACACCGCTGGCTCTACCGAGTTCGTCGTGCCCGCCGACCTCGACGACGACCTCTCCGCCGAATGTTCCCGGGTGGCGCAGACCGCACACCATGCCCTCGGACTGCGAGATCTGTCCCGCTCGGACCTCATCGTCGATGGTGACGGGACCGTGTGGTTCCTGGAGGTCAACGTCGCGCCGGGGATGACGGAGACCTCACTCGTCCCCTTGTCGATCGAAGCAGCGGGGCTCGACCCTGGCGAGGTGCTGGCAGGACTCAGCCTCCGGGCAGCTAAGCGCTGAGCAGGGCGCGAAGTAGTGGGCGAGCTTGAGTGACTTATCGATAAATCTACAAGTCGTCTAAGATTCCAACGTTGTGAGGATGCGCTGAAGATCCTCAAGCGTTGCGAATTCGACGGTGATCTTGCCCCGCCTCCGACCGAACTCCACCTTGCATGGGGTCTCGAAACGGCCGCTGAGCCGCTCGACGATCTCGACCAGACCCGGAGCGGTCGGCTCCGTCGTGCCACGCGGTCCACGCGGACGTCTCGCGGTGCCGACCGCTACCTGCTCCTCCAATGATCGAACCGACATGCCTTCGGCGACGACCCGGGCAGCAAGTGCGTCTTGGCGCTCGCTGTCCTCGACCGCCAGGAGAGCGCGGGCGTGCCCGGCTGACAGCACTCCGGCGGCCACCCGTCTCTGCACAGGCACCGACAGTCGCAGCAGCCGTAAGGTATTGGAGATCTGCGGCCGAGATCGCCCGATCCGGGTCGCCAGCTCTTCATGCGTGCAGCCGAAGTCATCGAGAAGCTGCTGGTAGGCCGCCGCCTCTTCGAGGGGGTTCAGATCCGCGCGGTGGAGGTTCTCGAGCAGAGCGTCACGGAGCAGGTCATGGTCGGCAGTGTCGCGCACTATGGCGGGGATGGAGGTGCGCCCTGCGCGCCTCGAGGCGCGCCAGCGACGCTCTCCCATGACCAGCTCGAAGCTCCCCGGCGACACCTCACGAACCACGATCGGCTGCAACAAACCAACCTCACTGATCGAGTGCGCCAGCTCAGCCATCGACTCCTCGTCGAACACACTGCGAGGTTGCCGCCCGTTGGGTGTGATGGAGTTCGTGGGCAGTTCCGCGTAGTAGGCCCCTCCCGTCGGCTGCAACGACCCGACGCCCGAATCCCCAGGTGGCGGGGCTGCCGGGGGGTCGAGCGTCTGGGATGAGTGCCGGGGATGGCCCACGAAGGCGGCCGGCGGCCCCGTGGGGATCAAGGAGCCCAGACCTCGGCCAAGCCCTCGAGACGCGTTCATCGCATGCCTTCGCCATGGTGGGCCAACTCTGTCGCCGCTTCCCCATAGGCCAGCGCGCCAGGCGAGCCGGGATCGTAAGTCAAGACCGTCTGTCCGAAGCTCGGTGCCTCAGAAATACGCACGGTGCGGGGAATCGCCGAACGGAGGACTTGCGCGCCGAAATGCTTCCGTACCTCCGCCGCCACCTGAGCCGCCAACCTCGTGCGACCGTCGAACATCGTCAACATGATGGCTCCCAGCGCCAGGTCGGGATTGAGATGCTCGCGCACCTGTTCGATCGTGCGCATCAACTGGCTCAGGCCCTCGAGCGCGTAGTACTCGCACTGAATAGGGACCAACATCTCTCGGCCGGCGGTCAATGCATTGACCGTGAGGAGGCTGAGCGACGGGGGACAGTCGATGAGCACGTAGTCGTAGCGGGCGCCCTCCCTGGCGACTGCACTCAGGTGGGCATCGAGCGTACGGCGCAGCCGACTCTCTCTCGCCACCATCGAGACCAGCTCGATCTCCGCGCCCGCGAGGTCGATGGTGGCCGGAACGACGAAGAGACCCGCAACATC
>JACCZJ010000231.1 GCA_013696065.1 Nocardioidaceae bacterium | reverse complement strand
GAAGTCAACGGCTGCCCGGGAGCGCTCTTTCTCGACGGACAGCAGCGGCTGATCGGCGTGTTGGCGCTCGATATCGCCGGCGGTCAGATCACAAGCGTCAGCTCTCGATCGTCAACCCCGACAAGCTCACGATCCTCGACCTCATCTCGATGTCGTCGGGACTGGCCTACGATGAGCAGGGAGCGCCCTGGAGCGACGACACCGAGACCTACTACGCCCCCGATCTTCGTAAGCTGGCATTGACCGATACTGAAATTGTGGGGCCGCCCGGCGAGCAGTGGCACTACAACAACTTCAATCCCCTGTTGATGGGCATGATCCTCGAGCGGGCGACCTCTCAGCACGTCGCCGAATACATGGAGGCGCGCCTGTGGCGACCACTCGGGGCGGAGGCCGATGCGTCGTGGTCGCTCGATTCCGAGGCGAGCGCCTTTGAGAAGATGGAGAGCGGCATCAACGCGCGCGCCATCGACTTCGCCAAGCTCGGTTCGCTGTATCTACACGAGGGTGAGTGGAACGGAAGGCGCGTTCTCCCGGCAAGCTGGGTTCGCGAGTCGACCGCAGTGAGCGACCAGCATGACCCGTCGCCGTCGTACGGGTACTGGTGGTGGACCTACCGAGACGATGAGCTCGGCGACTACTTCGCTGCCCGTGGGAACAAGGGGCAGTTCATCGCGGTGATTCCGGGGCGCGATGTGGTCGTTGTTCGCCACGGCCGGGACTTTGGAGGAGTGGAGGATTGGGTGGGTGCCATCGCTGACATCGCGCGACGATTGTAAGGAGTACACACCATGACTACAGCGATATCCACCGATGGGCGACGACCTACAACCTGGGCCGGATACGCAGCCAGCCTGTGGGCGTTCCTCTTCGCCGCCCCCCACATCTACTGGGCTCTGGGGGGGCGAGCCGGTCTTACGTTCTCACTTGCACCTCGCGGGCCCACCGAAAAGGCCTTGATCCGCGATCCGGTTTTTACCGCGACGGGCCTCTGGGGCGTTGGTGTCCTCTGCCTTATCGCCGCCCTCGCCGCGCTGGCGTCGGTGCGGCCGTGGGGTCGACTTATCCCTCGAGGGGTCTTACTTAGCGCGATCTGGGGTGCCTGTGCAGTCTCCGTCCTGCGGGCGTTCCTGCTTCCCGGCTTTGTCCGCAGCACGCTCTATGTGACCGGCGCCGTGGCGCTTCCGGAGGACATGGATCCAGCATGGCCCCGGTGGGACCTGATGTTATTCGCGCCCTGGTTCTTGATCGGGGGAGTCCTGTTCGGCGCGGCGGCGTGGTTCTATCAAAGGAGATCCTCGTCTATGGCAGTCGCCGCCTCTCGTAGGCACTGATCGGGATGGGGCTGGTGGACGAGCTGCGCCTAGTGGTCTACCCGATGGTGCTCGGTGCCGGAGATCGCCTGTTCGGGGAGACGCAGGACAAGATCGCGCTGCGCCTGGTCGAATCGCGTCCGTTCGGGGGAGGCGTGGTGAAAATGATCTATGCACCTGCAATGGCGGACGGGTGATGCGGACTCTCGGAATCAGCTTGCGGGAGGGGTGGCACCTGGACGCCGGCGTCGATGACGAAGCCGACCACATCGTGTTCTTTCAGGCGGGCGGGATGATCGTGTCGCTGTGGGATCGCGACCGGCTGGCGTGCGACAGCGCGGTGGAGGATCGCGGGAGTTGGGCCGGCGTCACGCTCGGGTTCTGCGTCGGCTCCTCCTCAGCGCCCGCGGATTGGGGCTCGGCGAGCACGCGATCGACTTCCCGTTGTCCGCTCTGGCTACGTAACCAGGGTAACGGGGACTGTGGCCAACCTCACCTGCGGGATGTCGGTGGATTAGCAGAATGGGCCTGAGTCCGGACGACAGACGACACCTGCGCAGAGCGATTGAATTGTCTTTGCGCGCACGATCCGCTGGCGACGAGCCATTCGGTTCATTGTTGGTGGGAGCAAGCGGTGATGTTTTGGCGGAAGACGTAAACACCGAGATCACGGAAAACGACATCACGGCGCACCCTGAGTTGAAGCTCGCCCGATGGGCCGGCGCGAATCTAACCGCTGAGCAGGCGGCGGGGACGACGATGTACACGAGCTGCGAGGCATGCGCGATGTGCTCCGGCGCCATCGTCTACTCCGGGCTGGGGCGCGTGGTTTACGCGTTGAGCACACCGGAAGTCGATGAGCTAAAGGGAGGGTCAGGGCCTAAGTCGATGCGAGGGACCGCGGTGTTGGCTCAGGCCGACCGCAGGATCCGCGTAGAAGGGCCTTTTCTATTTAAGGAGGCGGCCGCCCCCCATTCCGGTTATTGGGTTTCCGAATGACGTCGAGCGATTCGGTGAGTTCGCCGCACTCCGTTGACTTCTTCTCGTGGATGTCTTCGCTGAAGCACCTCTCAGCGGGAATCCGCTGGCCGTAGTAGCTGATGCCGACAGCGTCCGTGACCGGAGTCATGCGCGCGATCGCCCGAGAGTTCAACCAATCCGAGACAACGATCATCCTTTCGCCGACCCAGGAAGGTGCCCAATGGCATCTGCGCTCGTTCACGGCTTCCGGTGCCGAAGTTGGAGGTGCGGGGCACAACGCGCTCGGTGCCTGGTGGTGGCTGGCGGTGTCGGGACGTCTGGACCTCGACAAGGGAAGCGGTCGGTTCATGCAAGAGATCAGCGACCTCATCCTCCCGGTGGAGGTGGTCGGTGAGCACGGAAAGCCGCGGGCAATCGCGATGGCAGGAAGCCTCAGCGCGGCGAACGGCCGGCCGATCTAGCCGAGCTGGCCGCAAGTCTGAACCTAAGGCGATCGGACCTCATCGAGGACCTACCCGCGCAGGTCGTCTCAACAGGAGCTGCCCATCTCTTGGTGCAGGCTAAGAGTCGGCGAACCACTGCACTAGTGGCGCGAGGTCGTCGGCCCCCTGGCGTCGGCAGTTCCCAGACGTCCTCGAGCTCGAAGTCCTTCGTGATCTCGTGAACCCGCCACGGCCGAGAGGTGTGGGCGGTCTTCGGGAGCTTCATTCGTCGACCTCCGTTCATCTCGTAGCATAAGCATCCTGAAGGACGGGCGTCGTGCCACCAGGCCGCCCCAGGGCCCGGAAGTGCGAACTCGACCCCTCGATCGCATGTGCTCAAGCTGGCCGGAGTGATGATCGGATCAGGAGAGGCTAAGGCATCTAGCCGTTTCTACGTGCAGATCGGCGGCGCGCGCTCACATGGGAAGACCAGAGCTTAACGGGCTGGCAACTCGAGGCTGCGGACCGATCATCGGTCCGCACTCCGACGTCAAGGGTCGCAACGAGATGGCCGACGGCAACTACTTGCAGCTCTCCTCGTGGATGTGGCGGTGACCGACTGATGCCAAAGTTGCGTTCGAGGAATCCAGCTGCTCCACGTTGGTGCCGAGCAGATGACGACTGAGAAGATCCCTCAACTGGTCGAGTTTCGGAATTACCGGATCGTCCCCGGCTCGATTGACCGATTCATCGAGCACTTCGAGGCCCACTTCCTCGAGCCCCAAGAAGCGTTGGGCATGGAGATCGTCGGGCAGTTCCGTGTCCTTGACGACCCCGAGCGCTTCGTCTGGATTCGCCGCTTCCGAGCACCTACATCTCGGGGAGTGGCACTCGAACGCTTCTACACCGGTCCAGTGTGGAGAGAGTTCGGAGCGCGCGCGAACGAGCTCATGGTCGAATACAACGATGTTCACCTAGTCGTTCCCGACCACTCGGCTCCGGAGTTCGCGGCCGAACATGTGCCGCATGTACACCGCGGCGTGGAA
>JACCZJ010000222.1 GCA_013696065.1 Nocardioidaceae bacterium | reverse complement strand
ACGCAAGGTCAACAAGCTTTCGTCAAACCACCAGAAGCCGTCCGATCCGTAATGCGCTCAACCATGCGCCTTTACGAACTTCCCCGAGACCTCGCGAGAGGCATGGCATCCACTTTTAATCCCAAGGTCGTTGGTTCGAGCCCAACACGGCCCATCGCATCCGAGCAGGCGCGAGATTCAAGAGCCTGTGTGCCCAGAACATCCGAGAAGGTACGAAGTCCGCAGTCCACACGGAGAATCCCAAGGTCACCGCGGTACCGGGGGCGAAGGAAGCGCGGATGGGATTGCGGGCTACGCCGAACTCGACCTACCGGCTGCGGTTTGGGTCAACAGGAGGTCAACAGCTTCAATCACTGAAGCGGCCCGCCCCGCGCGTACCCAATCAGAGACGTCCGGCGGTGCCGGCGGGCTACCCCTCCATGGTAAGTAGGGGGTCTGCGGTTCGAGTCCGCAAGAGAGCTCTATTTGCAGGGATTTTTGGGGCTGCGCGTGACCCCCTCTGTACAGCGTGCGAACGTGGTGCGAACATCGCACACGAATCGCCTGCAAAACAGGGGCCTTTGTTCGGCCTCGAATCTGGGACGCACGCACTTAGGGGGCGCGGGTCCCACCTCCGACAAGACCTGAGGGATAGGTCTTTCGGGGTCGGGAGATACGAGCGAAGACTTCCTGACTTCCTGACTTGCGGACGGTCGGTCGGTCCTCGGCGTCACGCTTCGCCGACTGGCGTCCGCACCCGACTTGTCTAATTCGCCGCGGGCACGCCTGCAATCGGTCGGACGGGCCGTGCGCGCGCCCGCTCGAGGAGCCATCGACGATCGACGAAGTGATCGAGCGCTACGCCGACTGCTTGATTACGAGGTAGGAAGGCCCGCCGAGGCGGGCCTTCCTACCAAGGGCGCGGCTATGCGACGAATTTGAGGGTGTTCAAGAGCTTGTCTGCGCGGGAGAGAAAGGCTGGGAACTGGTCAGCCGGCAGCTTGCCGTTCTCGATGTACACAACGACCGTCTTGCCGTGCACCGTCAAGGCGATGATCCTGAAGACCTCTCCCTGTCCCATCCCGTAGTTGTCCGGCCACCACTTCGCCACGGTGCTTTTGGGGCTGAAGGGAATGAAAACGTGTTCTTTGCCGACGACCTTGCCGTCGAACTGGACTCCCGAGTATCCGCCGAGCTTGACAGGCGACGATGCCCCGTAGGTCGCTCCACGGCCGCGAGTTCGGAGTCCCGCGACCACCGCTGCGACGGATGGCGTCGGGCCGTAGGGGGTCATCATCGTGATGATGCCTTGGATGTCATGTTGTTCGAAGGTGACCCAGCCGTAAAACGGGGCTTCGGTGTTCTTCTTGCGTTGGTACGAGGAGTCGTACTTCCACTGCGCTCCTCCCCAACTCCCATCGGGAATGGTTACGCGAATCGAGAGCGGAAAGTCACTAGCCTTGTATGTGGCCCCGGCAACGAGGTTGGCCACGTGCCCTGATTGGGCCAGGAAGGCGTTCCTGAACAACTCGCGCGGGGTGCCGGCCGCGGCTGCAGTAACCGCCAAGACGGAGCACACGAGCGCAGCTAGGAACGCCGAGATGATCGTCCGATTCTTCAAGAGTCTCCTTTCGAGGGGCTGAAAGCCAGCCGTGGATTCGTTCGTCGATTGCGGTTCCGAAGTCGTACGTACGATCGCATCCCCGCCCGCCGGCTCGCTTCGTGAACGGCAGTGGCAGATCGGCCTTCGAAGATGCAGAGGGCAATCTCGTCAGCCGGGATCAGGATCGAGTCGATGCAGCGGACCCCCTGACCGGAGACCCGGTCGACCGCGGCGGCGAGCTCGGCCTCACTAATGCCGGGCCAAAGCACTCCACGAGAAACATGCGTTCCATCAAGACCGACGGTAGGGACGTTCGGGAGACGCGGAATCGGGAGATACCCTCGATCGATCCCTCTGCCCCCGCGACGCACCGCGCCTTGACCGCCGTGCTCCACACGCCGACACTCAGGGTGAGTGGACACCGAGGTTGTTGGAAGAGACGCGCAACTCACCCGACTCGGCCACTTCGTCGGGGCTCGGACCGAGGGGCCTGCGAGCCTGTGGACGATCTGACCGTTCTTGCCCGGAACCGTTGCCTGCGCAAGCGCCGCCACGGCCCCTGCCGCGACCGCCACATCGACAACCGCTGCGAAGACTGCGCTTGCCCGACGGTGCACTCGTCGCTCCCTCGCTGGATGAGAGATCGGCCGTCGCCCGGCACTCGGAACAGCTCGTTCCATCATCCCGCGCTCGGGATGATCCCGACCCTCTTCATCGCCGCCCACGCGACGGCTGCCGACTTCGCCTGGCCTCGAACCGAGAGGTGGATCACATCCCAAGAGATGTACTCGGACGGCCGAGACGAAAGACTGACAACGCGGTGCCGCGGCCTGCCCCGCGAGACGGAGGTTCGACATGTTTCCTTCTCCTTGACTTCTGTTCTGCCGGCAGCGCCAGCCGTTGTCTCGACCATCGCAGTCGCCGCTACCGTCGCGCTACCGATCGGCTACCGTGCGGCGATCTCGAGTTTCGGATCCTGTGTCCGCTCGAGGTTGTCGGACAAGGGGGGCCGGTTCACCTCGGCGGGCCGAAGCAGCGCGCGACGCTCGCGACCCTGCTGCTCAATGCGAACCGGGTCGTTTCGATCGACGCGCTCGCCGACCAGCTCAATGCCGGACGCGCACCCGTCACGGCAGCGACGCAGGTGCACTTGCAGATCTCGATCATGAGCCGTTCGCTGAGATCGCTATTCGACGGCTGCAGGAGATCGCGCTGGCCGCGTCGCCCTCGGCCGCCACAGGGAGCTCGTCGGGGAGCTCGGCGAGCTGGCCGCGCAGCATCCCTCGAACGAGCCGTTCGCGTCCCGGCTCATGCTCGCCCTGTACCGGTCCGGGCGACAGGCTGACGCTCTCGACGTCTACCGGCGCCTTCGGGAGAGACTCATCGGAGACTTCGGGATCGCCGGCGGACGTTGGACTGCTGACCCGGCGCGGCGGCCGCCTGGGGATCCGGCGACGGCGTGTGCGTGCCGTTCGGCGGAGGGAACCACGATTGGGCTGCGCTCGAGGTCGGTGCCAGGTCTGACGTGCGACGAGGTCGACGGGACGCCAGTCGCCTGCTCGCCGACGCGGCGCTGTCCGTGCAGCGAGTTGTGGAGTCGATGCCGAGCCTCAGCTCATCGAGCCGCCGCGGACGCGCTCGTCGCGGCAGAAGTCAGCGCGACGATCGTCGTGATGAGCCTGTCGCCGACGTGGCAGCGAGACGGACTCGGTGAGGCACGCCGCGCGCTGATCCGCAGCCGTCGCCCGACACTGCTGCTTCACCGCGGGCCGGCCGCGGCCGAGCGGACTTGTGCCACGTGCTCGAGCAAATGCAGGCATGGCTCGATTCACCGAGCAAAGGCATCCCCACGATGATTGCAGCGCTCATGCTATCGCGACGGCTGCGATTAGTTGTCTCACTTGACAAAACGTGGGGTCAACGATAGGTCAACAAGCTTTCCTCAAGCCGCCCGAGACCGTCCGATCCCACGTTCGCTCAACCATGCGCCTCCGCGAGCCGTCCCGAGCCCCCGCCAGAGCATCGGCATCCACTTTTAATCCCAAGGTCGCTGGTTCGATCCCAGCACGGCCCATGAGATTCGAGCGGAACCGAGATTCGCAGCCGCAGACGATCCAGAGGATCCGAAAGGTCGCGAAGGCCGACACCGTA
>JACCZJ010000192.1 GCA_013696065.1 Nocardioidaceae bacterium | reverse complement strand
GGGTCAGGTGCTGTGCGCGGCCCCTCACTCATCAAACGCTGCGACACGGGCAGCGGGTTGAGTGGACGCGCGAGGTTTCTCCATTGTTTGTCCGCAACTGGGGCTGCTATAGCCGCCCCATTTGCGGACGCGTCGGGGTGGGGACGCGTCCGGGGTGGTGACCCGTAAGAGAGCTAGTCTTCGCGGTGGATCTTGGTCTGAGTCGCCTGCGCCCGAGGCCGGAGCACCATCAAGTCGATGTTGACGTGTGGAGGCAGCGTCGCGACCCAGGCCACGGCGTTGGCGATGTCGTCGGCTGTCAGCGGATTTCGAACACCGGCGTACACCTCATCGCGCTTGGACTGGTCACCCCGGAACCGGCGCAGACCGAATTCCTCGGTGGCCACCATGCCGGGGGCGAGTTCAGTGACGCGCACGGGTTGGCCGAGCAGCTCGAGTCGCAGCGTCTCGGTCATCACCGCGACCCCGTGTTTGGCCGCCGTGTAACCGCCGCCACCTTCGTAGGCGATGCGCCCGGCAGTCGACCCCATGTTGATGAGCACGCCGTCGCCGCTGGCGATGAGCGCCGGGAGGAGTTCGCGGGTCACGTTGAGCGTCCCGATGACGTTGACGTCGTACATCTCCCGCCACTCTTCGGCTTTGGAGTGAGCCACCTCGTCGACTCCGACGGCCCCTCCTGCGTTGTTCAGCAGTACGTCGAGGGTGGGGCCGACTCGCTCAGCCAACCGGCGTACGTCGGCCTCGTCAGTCACGTCGCAGGGCACGGCGACGCCCCCGATCTCGGCAGCCAGGGCCTCGATGCGGTCGACACGCCGGGCGGCGCAGTACACCGTGAACCCCTTGTCGGCGAGGGCTCGCGCAGAGGCCGCACCGATGCCACTGCTCGCACCCGTAACGACAGCCTTTCTCGGCTCAGTCGTCACGGGGAGCCAGCCGTTCCTTTGTGCACAATGAACGATTTTGCAGCCCTTAGGTGGCCGAATCAATTCGACGGGAGGAAATACGCGAGGCTGATGGGTGGTTGAGGTCCTCGGAGGTATCCATCATGCTGCGCACCATCGACAACAGCCATTCACGTCTGCGACCCATCCGGTCGCCCCGGCGGGTGGCGATGCTGAGTGTGCACACGAGTCCTCTGGACCAGCCCGGCACAGGCGATGCAGGCGGCATGAACGTCTACATCGTCGAGCTCTCCCGGCAGCTCGCTGCGGCTGGCATCGAGGTGGAGATCTTCACCCGCGCCACGTCGCGGGACCTCGACGCAGTCGTCGAGCTGGCGCCCGGCATCGTCGTGCGACGCGTTATCGCCGGCCCCCTCCAAGGGCTCACCAAGGCGGAGCTGCCGGCTCAGCTGTGCACCTTCGCGCGTGAGGTGTTGCGCACCGAGGCGACGTACGAGCCGGGCTATTACGACATCATCCACTCGCACTACTGGTTGTCGGGTCAGGTGGGAGCGTTGGCGCGCGACCGCTGGGGAGTGCCGCTCGTGCACTCCATGCACACGATGGCCAAGGTCAAGAACCTCCTGCTGGCTGAGGGTGACACCGCCGAACCGGCGGCACGCATCATCGGCGAGGAGCAGGTGGTTGACGCCGCAGACCTGATCATCGCCAACACGTCCGACGAGAGTGCCCAACTGCAGCAGCTGTACGGCGCCGAACCTGAACAGGTGCGTGTCATCACCCCCGGTGTCGACCTCGGGGTGTTTCGCCCGGAGTCCGCGGGCAAGGGCCCCGCTCGCCAACGTCTTGGCATGCGACCGGACGCGATGGTCGTGATGTTTGTCGGGAGGATCCAGCCGCTCAAGGCTCCCGATGTCGTGCTCAAGGCGGTTGCCGAGCTGGTCAAGAGGCAACCCGAGCTCCGCGCGCGGCTCGTCGTGCCCATCGTGGGTGGACCATCAGGGAGCGGTCTCGACTCGCCCCACGCCCTGGTCGAGCTTGCGGCAGAGCTACACATCGATGACCTCGTCTCGTTCGTGCCGCCGGTCGACCAATCGCGACTGGTCGACTATTACCGAGCGGCGTCGCTGGTGGTCGTGCCGTCATACAACGAATCCTTCGGACTCGTGGCCATCGAAGCGCAAGCGTGTGGCACTGCCGTGGTCGCGGCGGACGTCGGTGGTCTGACCACCGCTGTCGTCAACGGAGAGACTGGCGTGCTCGTGCAGGGTCACGACCCGGTCGACTATGCGCATGTGATCGGTCGGCTCCTCGCAGATCAGCAAGAGCTCGCCCGCCTTTGCGCTGCTGGCGCTATGCATGCCTCGCAGTTCAGTTGGGCTCGTACGTCGGCCCTCACGCTCGAGGCATATCGGTCGGCCGCAGTCGCGATAGAAGCCGAACCGTTGGCGGTCGCGACCTGAGGATCCGCCTTATCGGTTAGCGTGGCCCGATGCCAGTCTCCCCCTCTCAGTCAGGTGAGCCGGCCACGATCCGAGACGCTGTCCTGGCCACCGTTGAAGCCGCTTTGGGTGCGGCTGAGCTGGACTTCACCTCCCCTCGGCCCGGCGCGTTCGCCTTCGACCTGCCGGGGGAGCGCAAGTTGTCGACACCCTGCCAACTGGTGGTGGGGGACCATGCGCTGGCGCTGCATGCTTTCGTGTGCCGCAACCCTGACGAGAATCACGAAGGCGTCTATCGCTGGTTGCTGAGCCGAAATCTCCGGTTTTATGGCGTCGCGTTTGGCATAGACCGCAACGGCGACATCTATCTGGACGGCCGACTCTCGCTCGCTGCCGTGACTGAGGCGGAGATCGATCGCCTGCTCGGGGCGCTGCTCTCGTATGCCGACGAGTCCTTCAACACCATCCTCGAGCTGGGGTTCGCCTCGTCGATCCGCAAAGAGTGGGAGTGGCGACGCAGTCGAGGCGAGTCCACTCATAACCTCGAGGCCTTCCGTGGCTGGCTGGAGCGTGAGGGTTGACCTGTTGTCGACGCGCGCTCCTTGGCCTTTGTGCGCCTGCCATCCGCGCCTGCTCGCCCAGCTCCGAGGCCATCTCCACGGCCCCCCCGCGTCAGCCTTGTCAAGTGGGCGGCACCGGTCCGCCTCGGGGTGGCCTGGGGTTGCCGGCATCGCCCCGGGGGCCTGGCCCTGCGATCCGCAGCGTGCGGCAAACGCGTCGGGCAGTCTCGCCGTACTTTCGTGCATGTGAACGGTTCTGCGGTGTGCAGTGGCGGATCTGGCCGGACTTTCGTGCATGTGAACGGTTGCGGCTTGCGGTTCTGCGCTCTGCGCGTGTCTTGCCGCTACCCGGTGCCCGGTGCGACGTGGCATGGCGAGGTGCGGGGCGGCCAGTCGTTCCCCGCCCTCAGCGGCCCTGATTCTTGACGGCTTCGATGGCAGCGGCAGCGGCTTCTGGGTCGAGGTATTCGCCACCTTGCTTGAGGGGGCGCATGTCCGCGTCGAGCTCGTAGAGCAAAGGGATGCCGGTCGGGATGTTGAGGCCGATCACGTCTTCGGCGGACATGCCATCGAGGTGCTTGACGAGCGCTCGCAGCGAGTTCCCGTGAGCCGTCACGAGCACGGTGGCGCGGGTACGCAGATCGGGCACGATCGCGTCGTACCAGTAGGGCAGCATGCGTTGAACCACGTCGGCGAGGCACTCTGTCCGTGGGACGATCTCGTCGGGCAGGTCCTGATACCGAGCGTCCCCGAACTGGCTGAACTCGTCGGCGTCGTCGATTGGGGGAGGTGGAGTGTCGTAGGAGCGGCGCCATCGCATGAACTGCTCCTCGCCATACTCCGCGAGAGTGGCCTTCTTGTCCTTCCCCTGGAGCGCTCCGTAGTGGCGCTCGTTGAGCCGCCATGACCGGCGGACCGGAATCCAGTGTCGATCCGCGGTGTCGAGGCACAGTTGCGCGGTCTGGATCGCACGTCGCAGCACCGATGTGTGTTGTATGTCGGGGAGAACGCCTGCCTCGGCTATGAGCGAGCCGCCACGGGTCGCCTCGAGGCGACCCGTTTCACTGAGGGCGACATCCACCCAACCAGTGAAAAGGTTCTTGGCGTTCCAGTCACTCTCGCCATGCCGCAGCAGCACGAGACGATATGGCGCGTCAGTCATGCGCGCACCTTATCGGCACGCTCAAACAGCAGCGGGATGTTGCCCAGTAACGAGGAATACGATCTTGCGCCCCATGGACACAGCGTGGTCACCGATCCGCTCGTAGTAGCGGCCGAGCAGCGCCATATCGACGGCGGGTTCAACCCCGTCGCTCCACGAGGGACTAAGCAGGATGCGGAACATCGACTCACGCAACAGGTCCATGGTGTCGTCGGCAGCCTCGAGTTCCCGAGCGGCATCGACGTCGCGAGAGGCCACGATTTCAGCGGCGGAGGCGATCATCTCGTCAGCGGTCGTTGCCATTTGTTCAATGGTGCTGATCAGGCTGGGAGGCACAGCGGCGGTGGGATAACGGAGTCGGGCCACCTTGGCGACATGCACCGAAAGGTCACCCATCCGCTCGAGGTCGGCGACCATTCGCAAGGAGGCGACCAGCATGCGCAGGTCACCGGCCACGGGACTCTGCCGCGCCAAGATATCGAAACTGTCGTCTTCGATCCGTTCGCGTGACTCGTCAATCGCGAGGTCTCCGCTGATGACCTCCTCGGCCAACGTGGCGTCTGCTGTCAGGAGGGCGGTGGTGGCTTGAGAGAGAGCAGCACGCACTTCGTCGGTCATCTCCACCAGTTCGGTGAGGACGGAGTCGAGTTGCTGCCGGTACTGATCGCGCATGTCTCTACCGTAGACACGAACCGTTAATTGGCGGGGTGTCGGGGTTAACAAAACATGAACAATCACGAAAACTGTTGGGGTAGCCCCGCTTGCGAGTGGCCGTTTGGTATGCCGATCTGCGTACGATCAAAGCCATGGACCCATGGACGGCTGTGCTGCTAGGCGCGGTATTGGGGGCCGTCCTTTGCGCGGTGGCGATGCGCGCGTGGACTGGGCGCGGAGAGGAGCCTGCCGTTTCGTCCCCGGCAGTAACGCCCGCGACGCCACCGCCAGTGCTCCCTGAAGGCATCGCCTCAGTGCTCTCGGTTCTCCGCTCAGCTGCTCTCGTCGTGGGACCGGCTGACGAAGTCGTCAAGTCGAGTGCACCAGCCCAGATGCTCGGGCTGGTCAATGGTCAACGCGTCGCCGCCGGGGAGCTACTCGACCTCGTCCGTCGAGTTCGCCTTGACGGACAGATTCACGAGGAGCAACTGACTCTGCGCCGCGGTCGGGGCAGGGTAGTCACCCACGTGACCGCGCGCGTCGCGCCGTTGGGGCATCAACTGGTGCTGGCCCTGGTGGAGGACCGTTCGCGGGAATCCCGCCTCGAGGCCATTCGCCGCGACTTTGTGGCCAACGTCAGCCATGAACTCAAGACCCCGGTGGGTGCGCTCAACCTCTTGGCGGAAGCAGTGACCGAGGCGGCTGATGACCCCGAAGCCGTGCAACGCTTCTCGGCGCGGATGCAGATCGAAAGTGAGCGACTCACCCGTCTGGTGCAGCAGATCATCGAGCTTTCTCGTCTGCAAAGCGACGATCCCCTCGAGCAGGTAGACCCGGTCTCCGTAGACACCATCGCCGAGCGCGCTATCGACCGGGTCCGTGTTGATGCCGCGGAACTCGGCATCCGGATGCAGTTCACGGGGATGCACGGGTGTCAGGTCATGGGGGACATGGATCAATTGGTGGTTGCGCTTGGGAACATCGTAGAGAACGCCATTGCCTACAGCTCTCCTGGCGGCCACGTCACGGTGTCTGTGCGGCAAGTGGAGTCGCGCGTCGAGATGGCGGTGACCGACAGGGGGGTCGGCATTCCTCAGGCTGAGATCGAGCGGATCTTCGAACGCTTTTACCGAGTCGATCCGGCGCGGGCTCGGGCGACCGGCGGCACCGGTCTGGGGCTCTCTATCGTCAAACATGTGGTCGCGACGCACGGGGGCGACGTACGGGTCTGGAGCGCCGAAGGTGAAGGGTCCACGTTCACCTTGTCGCTGCCGGCGTACCGAGGGGACAGCTTTACCCACGGCGCCTCGTCCGTTGCCCACGCTTCAGCGGTTGATGAGACTCGGGCGATCGTCGAGGGACGACCCCTTGGTGAGACACAGTTTCTACGTGACACTCAACCGCAGGAGGCGTTGTGACCAGAGTGCTCGTCGTCGAAGACGAGGAGAGCTACAGCGAAGCGTTGGCCTACATGCTCCGTAAAGAGGGATTCGAGGTCGCAGTCGCCGGCGACGGCCGCATAGCGCTTGACGAGTTCGCGCGCAACGGCGCGGACATTGTGCTCCTCGACCTGATGCTGCCCGGTCTGCATGGCACAGAGGTATGTCGACAACTGCGTCAGACCTCGAGCGTCCCCGTCATCATGGTCAGCGCCAAGGACGCCGAGGTGGACAAGGTCGTTGGCCTGGAGTTGGGGGCCGACGACTACGTCACGAAGCCCTACAGTCCCCGGGAGCTGGTGGCCCGCATTCGAGCCGTGCTGCGGCGTGGTGTCGAGCCGGACCTGACGCCGGCCACGCTGGAGGCAGGCGGAGTGCGGATGGATGTGGAGCGACACGTGGTCACTGTCGCCGGCGACGAGGTCCGACTGCCGCTCAAAGAGTTCGAGCTCCTCGAGATGTTTCTGCGCAACGCCGGCCGAGTGTTGACTCGCGGGCAGCTCATCGACCGGGTCTGGGGAGCCGACTACGTCGGCGACACCAAGACACTCGACGTCCACGTCAAGCGTCTGCGCGCCAAGATCGAGTCAGATCCGGCGAATCCGCGCTTCCTTGTCACCGTTCGGGGTCTTGGCTACAAGTACGACGGTCAAGGCGACGCCTGACGGCGCGCCTACCCAGCGCCGAGCCATACCAGGGACCCATGGAAATCGACTTCCCCGCCTGGACTATTTCCCCAGGTATGAGCCACCGTCAGGTATCGCGGCTACTGGCAGACATCGGAGCCGGGGTCGATGCATGAGCATCGCCTGACATAGCGCCGGATTGGCCTTCACGTCTGCCAGCATCCACACCCGCTCAGCGGCAGAGTCGACCTTGCTGCATTCGGTGGTGAGTGCGTAGAACCAGCCAGCTGGCTGACGAGAGGAGGGCCGCCGCCGCGAGCGCGGCGGGGCCCTCCTTGTCGTAGGACGGATCGGTTACGGCTTGGTCCATCCCCTGATGCGAAGGAGAGGGTCACCTTCGGGGTCGTCGTTGTGCTGGATGTGCAGGTAGGCGGTGCGTCCGCCCGCGGCGAACGTGAATCCGGTGGGTTCGGCGTCTTCGTCACGCACGGACAAGATGCGCACACAGCCATCCGTGAGCAGGTCAGTGTCGGCTCCGTCACGCAGGCAGGCCCAGATGTCGCCGTGCGGGTTGTCCTCGATGACGTAGAGGTTGCCGGTTCCGGGTTGGAATGCCAGGTTGTCGGGCTGGTTGAGCTCCGGGTTGCCTAGGACAAAGCGCTGCACCTCAGGGCGATTGCCAAGGCTGAGGCACAACACCTCACCGTAGTTCTTCAGCTCAGCGTTTCCAGTGTTGGCCCAGCAGACGCGTCGATCATCGGCCAACGGGTCCTTGTGCAAGTCTTCGGGCCGGTAGTAGCCAGTTGCGTTGACGGCATGGGCAGATTCGCGCGCGGTGTCGGCGTCCACTGTGACCCACTCGCCGAGACCGACTTCTGCGCCTTGCCCATAGTCGGTCTCACCGTCACCGCCAGCCACTCGGAGAGCCTGGAGCCTCCCGCGAGCTAGGGGACTGCCGCTGGAGTCGGTGCCCCGCGACTGGAAACGGAACATGGAACCGCCAGGCATTCCTTCTTCGGGGCGCAGCTCGTCGCCAGCGATGGTCGTGCCATTCGGGAAGATGTGCAAGCCTTCCCAGGCGAACGTCCCCATTGCTCGACGCTGCACGACATTGTCGCCGCGAACCGCACCGGTCTCGCGATCGAGGATGTACTGAGGGTCGATGTCGTCGGGTCGCAACAACTCGTACGCGCGCCCATCGTCGGTCTCCTCGGTGAACACGATCGTGTCCCAGGGAGTCCGCCGGATCCCGTCACAGCGATCCGTGCCGTAGACGACGGTGATGACTTCGCCGGTCTCCAGGTCGGTCCGCTGGACGCCGGGGTTCATGCCGTCGTCGGCTCTGCCTTGCTCGATGCAGGCGAACGCGTATTCAGGCCGACTGTCATCGGGCCAGAACGCCATCATGTCCGCCAATTCGGCCGGTTTGGCAATTCCGCGCGCCTTCAGTCCCTCGGCAAGCAGCACTTGCTGCGCGGGCGGTGTGTTGTTTGCGTCGATATCGCCTTCGGCACTCGCCGGCAACGTGCCAGCAACGCCGAACAGTTCTGCGGAGTTCGCCTTGGTCGCATTCTCGTGCTGCAGCCCCCAATCCACTGCCATGTTGGCTGCCTGCACCGCAGGCATAACTCCGAGGCCGGCCACTACTGCAGCCGCCATCCACTTCTTCCTCATCAGGACTCCTGTCCTTCGCTGGTGACTTGGTCAACCTCTTTCTAGAGGCTCGCCATGAACCCCACGTGGCCGACACACAAACACTTGCCAGGCCAACGTGGCCAGAGCTCAGTGAGGGGACCGAAAGAAAGGTCAAGCGTGCAGAAGACGGAGCGGCGGTGCCGCGAGCAAGGAGATGCGCGCCGGCGCTGCCTCGGCCATGGAAAGACCGCTCAGGTGCGACGCAATGACGCCGACCGAGCTGGAAGTCCTACTCGGTGGATGCCTCTTCGGTCGGTTCGGCCGACGAGTCAGCGCCCGGGATCTCGACGTCGACGTAGTCACCCGTGTTGGGGACCACCGGCGCCTCCAACGTGACCGCCTGAGCTTTTTCGAAGGTGAAGGTAAGGGTCACGAGCCCGCCGAGCTCGTCAGCTTCGAGCCCGACCTGAGCACCGTCAGCCAGCTGCAGCGCGCCAGCGGGCTCCAACTCGAGCGGCTTGCTCAGCGGCTTCACGGCGATTTCGTTGCCTTCGTCGTCGGTGGCCGTCACGCCGACAAGCGCATCGGGCTCTTGCGTCGAGTTGATCAACCGCGTCACGACAACGCCGTGGCCGCCGTCCGCGGCGACTAACGTGCCCATGACATAGACGTCGCTGTCCTTGTTGTTGGCGCCGTCTGCGGGTTGATAAATCTGGTTAGTCTGGGCCTCGAAGTTTGCCCCGCAGGCGCTCAGAGCGACGATAGACACGAGCGCGGGAGCCGCCGTTCGCGCCCCGAAGACCACCGTGGCCGCAGCGGTCCGAGCCGCGCCCCCTGCTTTCGTTCGCACGATGCGTCCTCCTGTTACATGTGGGGGTGTGCAGATCCTGCATACTGCCGCCGCCCACCCAATCCGGTGACCGTGGGCTCAATGGGTCGCCGTGGTCGACACGGTGCACGCAGCCTATCGAAGAGGCAACGATTCAGCTCGATCGGATCACTTCCAGGTGACTTCGCCCGCCCCACCGCCCCGCCCAGCTGAGCTGCGAAGCCCTGACGACCTGTGGACAGACGCATGCCACGGAGGGTTTGTCAACCCTCAATTTCGACTCTGACCTGCGAGGATGCAAATTACGAACGCATGCGATCGTGCTATCCTTGCTTCTGGAAAGGGGTAGCTGACATATGACTTTTACGGTCGGCGAGACGGTCGTGTATCCCAATCATGGGGCCGCTGTCATCGAAGATATTGAGACCCGTCAAATCAAAGGCGAGGACAGGCTTTATCTTGTTCTCCGCATAGTGGCCCAAAACGATTTGGTCGTACGCGTACCGGCGTGCAACCTCGATCTCGTCGGCGTGCGCGATGTCGTGGACGCAGCGGGGCTTGAGCGAGTGTTCGGCGTTCTGCGCGCTGAGCACACCGAAGAGCCGACCAACTGGTCACGGCGCTACAAGGCCAACCTTGAAAAGCTGCACTCCGGCGACGTCATGAAAGTTGCCGAGGTCGTGCGTGACCTGTGGCGTCGCGAGCGCGAGCGTGGTTTGTCAGCAGGCGAAAAGCGCATGCTGGCCAAAGCCCGACAGATTCTCGTCTCCGAGTTGGCGCTCGCCGAGCACACCAACGAGGACAAGGCCGAAACGATTCTCGACGAGGTTCTCGCCTCTTAACTCCTGTCCGTGACGACTGTCTTGGTGCTCGTGCCCACCCTTGGGCGCGAGCACCTCGCATTTGAAGCACTGGCGGGTCGGCCACTGCTCGAGTGGGCCGTCACGCTCGCCGTCCAAGCCACCGGTGCGTCTGTCATCGCGCTCGTCCGCCCCGAATTTGCTGCCGTCATACCTCCCCTATCGGGGGACGCCGCCCTTTTGTTTGTGGATAGCTCCGGTGTAGACGATTCAACTCGTGCTCGAATCGCGGCTGCCGACGTGGTCGTGGTCCACGATCCGCTGTGTCCCCTCGTCCCGGCTGCCTTCATGTCTAGGTTGGTTCACCAGCTGAGCCAGCCCTCCGCAGGCACACGCCCTGCATCGGCTCTGGTCGCGGTGCGGCCTGTTGTTGACACGCTCAAGCAGGTTGACGCAGCTGGCTTGGTGGCGGGCACGCTCGATCGGGAGACGGTTCGGGCCGTGCTGTCTCCAGTGGTGGCAACGGGGCAACGCCTGGCCGACATACCGGAGCTCACAGCGGCTCTGACGGACCCCGCGCTGCTGGTGCGGGCGCTCCAAGCCAACGGCGATGTGCAGCTCGTCCTTGCTCCTGAGTCGGCGAGACGGGCCAATAGCCGGGCTGCATTGCTCTCCATCAGCAACTCGGAGGACCTGCCCATCTGAGTGTCACCCTGCAAGCAGTCGCTGGGCCGAAGCCAGGTCGTCGGCGTAGGTGATCTTGATGTTGGCATCGCGACCCGGCACGCACCTCACCGGAAGATCGCTGAAACGTTCAACGCAGCTTGCGGTGTCAGTGCCGACGAAGCCGACCTTCGCGGCCTTGCGATAGGCGTCGAGCAGTGGTCGAGCCCGAAACGCCTGCGGGGTCTGGACAGCGACCAACTCGTACTCGGCAGCGGCGACCGCGGCTTCCTCGACAAAGACGAGAGCTGGTGCCGGCTGCACCGGCAGGGCGCCACCGTGCTCCCTCGCTATTTGGATCACATCGGAAAACAGCTGCCCGTCAGCCAGGGGCCGCGCCACATCATGGATCACCACGAGGTCAATGCGGCCGGCCTCGATGTCGGGAGCCAGCACGCAGAGGGCGTTCCACTCCGACTCATGTCGGCTTGACCCACCTTCGACACACCGGACGGCGAAGGGCAGGTCGCGTGACAACCGCTCCCGAGCTGCCGCCATGTCATGTGGGGCCACCACCAAAATCCGCTCTGCGACATCGGGCAAGTCGAGAGTCGCCTCAATCGCCCGGGTGACCATCGCGCGCCCGGCCAGCAGCAGGAACGCCTTATTGACCGGCGTATCCATGCGGCTTCCTGAGCCGGCGGCAAGCCAGACGCAAGCCACTCCCTCGACCGCTCGCTCAGCAGAGGTGCGTCGCTGCATCTCAGCGTTCGAGTCTCCCATGCCTGCGGCCACGATTAGCTGTTCACGGGCTGGTGTCGAGCTGGACGAGCGCAGTGGCAATGGCCGCAATGC
>JACCZJ010000187.1 GCA_013696065.1 Nocardioidaceae bacterium | reverse complement strand
TGCAGGAGCTGGATCACTCGAACATGCCGAACGTCGACGCCAACCTGCTCGACTCGCTCAAGGCACCACCATGGGACCCAGAACGCAAGTACAGCGTCCCGTGGCAGAGCGGCATGACCGGTATCGCGTACAACTCAGAGCTCACCGATCCGGTGACGAGCTTCGAAGAACTGCTCACCCGGCCAGACCTCAAGGGCAAGATCACGTTGCTTACAGAGATGCGGGATACGATGCTTTTCCTGCTGCTGATGCAGGACAGCGACCCCGAGGACTTCACCGACGAGGAGTTCTCGAGCGCGGTCGCCAACCTGCAGACGTACGTCGACAACGGTCAGGTCCGCCGTTTCACTGGCAACGACTACACCGATGACCTCAAGCAGGGCAACGTCGCAGCCTGCGAGGCGTGGAGCGGAGACATCGCCGCCCTCGGCAATCCCAAGTTCAAGTGGCTGGCGGCCGAGGAGGGAATCTCGCTGTGGAGCGACAACATGCTCGTCCCCAACCGGGCGGAGCACAAGACGAACGTGGAGAAGCTCATCAACTTCTACTACGAGCCGGTCAACGCCGCCAAGCTGGCCGCTTGGAACTACTACTTCTGCCCGGTCAAGGGCGCTGAGGACGAGATCGCCCAGTTCGACAAGTCCGCTGTCGGTAATCCGCTGATCTTCCCTGACCAGGAGTTGTTGTCCAACGGCTACACCTTCATGGGGCTGAGCCCCGAGCAGGACAAGCGGTACCAGGAACAGTTCAACCAGGTACAAGGTGGTTAGGTCTGACCGTGGCGCGACCTGAAAGAGAGGCACCGAAGGCGCAATCTCGCGACCTCGACCTCTTCGATGTGAGCAAGCGGTTCGGACACTTCTTGGCAGTTGACAGCCTGACGATGACCGTTCCGGAGGGAGCCTTCTTCGCCCTGCTTGGGCCCTCTGGATGCGGAAAGACCACCACGCTGCGCATGGTCGCCGGCCTCGAAGAGCCTTCGGCGGGCGCAATCTCGATCGGCTCAGAAGACATCACCGGCCTCAAGCCCTACAAGCGGCCCGTGAACACGGTGTTCCAGTCATACGCTCTGTTCCCGCATCTGTCGGTCTTCGAGAACGTCGCATTTGGTCTCCGTCGTCGCGGTGTCAAGAACGTCAAACAGCTGACCGACGAGATGCTGGAGCTTGTCCAGCTCGAGCAGTACGGCGCTCGGATGCCGACGCAACTCTCCGGTGGCCAGCAGCAGCGGGTGGCTCTAGGACGCGCACTCATCAACCAGCCAAGCGTCTTGTTGCTCGACGAGCCGCTGGGAGCGCTCGACCTCAAACTGCGTCGCCAAATGCAGATCGAGCTCAAACGAATCCAGACCGAGATCGGTATCACGTTCGTGCACGTCACGCATGACCAAGAAGAAGCGATGACGATGGCCGACACCATCGCGGTCATGAATCACGGCGTGATCGAACAGATGGGCGCCCCGACCCAGCTTTACGAAAATCCGCGGACCACCTTTGTCGCGAACTTCCTCGGCCAGTCCAACCTGATCATGACCGATGTCGTCGACTCGTCCGGCTCCACCGTTGTCGTCGACTGCCATGGTCAGAAGGTGGGGGTCCACGAGTCGCGCTCTCACACGGACCAGGGCAGAGGCTGGCTCGGCATCAGGCCGGAGAAGATCTTCGCCAGTCCGCGAGACGCCGAAGGGCTCCAGGAGGGCAACCGGCTATTCGGCGGGGTGGTGAGTGACGTGAGCTTCGTCGGCGTGAGCACGCAGTACCTGGTCCGGATGCCATGGGATCAGGAGTTGATGGTGTTCGAGCAGAACACCGGTCAACGCCAGTCCTTCAAGAGTGGCGACGAGGTGGACCTCGCCTGGTCTCCGCAGCACTCCTTCCTTCTCGACGCCGACCAAGACGCTCACGCTGGGGCGGCCTTGGAGTACGTCGAGTGAGTCAGCTGCCCGCCGAGGCTGTCAATGTCATCGATAAGCCCGGCCAGCGGCACGGCAAGGGGTGGCTCCTACTGGTGCCAGGCATGCTCTGGCTGCTGGTGTTCTTTTTGTTCCCGACCGTGCAGTTGTTCTTCACGTCGCTGTACGACCCCAGTGGGTCATTCGAGCAGGGCTACGCCATGGCGTGGCGCTTCCAAAATTACGTCGACGCGATCAAGGGCACGTCCGACCTCTTCATCAGGTCGTTCGTCTATGCCGGCATCACCACACTGGTCTGCCTCATCTTGGCCTACCCCCTGGCCTACGCCATCGCCTTCAAGTCCGGCCGGTGGAAGAACGTTATGTTGGTGCTGGTCATCGCCCCGTTCTTCACCAGCTTCTTGTTGCGCACCTTGTCGTGGCAGGCGATCCTCGCTGACCAAGGTCCGGTCACCAGCTTCCTCCGGGCCATCGCTGTGCTGCCCGATGACGGCCGGCTGCTCGCGACGCCGATCGCGGTGGTTGCTGGCC
>JACCZJ010000177.1 GCA_013696065.1 Nocardioidaceae bacterium | reverse complement strand
CCTGCGACCACCTCCATGTAAGGGAGGTGCACTACCGCTGAGCTATACGCCCGACCGCCGGTCAGCCTAGGTGACCCGCTGGTGGTGGGCAAAGCCGAGAAGGCGGCCCTCATTGCCCGTCTCCGGGTCCGCGCTTCGGTGCTCGCCGGCGACGCGGCCGCGCACACTCCGTCAGCAGCCAGCGGCGGTCAGGCTGGCCACAGCTCAAATCCAGGAAAAAGGACACGACCGCCAGCGTCTCGGTTCGCCGGCGGTCGCGCCATTTCGATTGTCGCAGCCTTACACGACAAACTGCCAATAAACGCACATAATTACACGCAGCCGAGCCGCGGCGTTACTCTCTGTTACGATTTACTCCAATTGCGCCAGAATTGTCCGGTAATCGGCGAGATCACGGGCCTGCGGAATTTTGTTTTCCACCTGCCATCGCAGCACCCCCGCGCGGTCGATCACGAATGTTGCGCGTCCCGGGCAGCCTAACCGCTCGTTGAACACGCCGTACGCCGACGAGACCTCACCATGGGGCCAAAAGTCGCTGAGCAGGGGAAAGGGCAGAGACTCCTGCTTGGCGAAGGCCCGCAGTGAGAACATGTGGTCGCACGAGACTGCCAACAAGGCCGAGGATGGGCCGGAGAAGTCGACGAACTCGTCGCGAATCTCACAGAGCTCTCCGGTGCAGACCCCGCTGAACGCAAAGGGGTAGAAGACCAGGACCACGTTTTTGTCGCCGCGGAAGTCACTCAGCGACACGTCTTGCCCGTGTTGATCCTTGAGGCTGAAATCGGCTGCTGGGGCGCCGACCTCGAGCATCAGCTGGTACGCCGACCGGAGCGCGACGACTTCGGCGAGACCAGCTTCGTGGCTGACCAGTCGGGGCCCGCAGCCAGGTTGGTCGTGGTCGCCAGGCCCGCTGTCGGCGCAGCCTCGGCAATATCACTGGCGTCGACGTAGTTGTCGCGGCCGACCTTGGGGGTGAGCAACCAGATCATGCCGCCGTCAGCGAGGTCGGTCAACGAGTCGACCAGTCCGTCGACCAGATCCCCGTCGTCGTCTCGCCACCACAGCAGCACGGCATCCACCACATCGCCATACCTGTCGTCGACGAGCTCACCCCCGACCGCGTCTACGACCGCGGCACGAAGGCCCTCGTCAATGTCCTCGTCCCACCCAAGCTCCTGAACCACCATTCCGGGCCCGAACCCGAACCGGGTGACCAGTCCGTGTTCCGCGTTGCCCGCGGTCGTGCTCACGCAATTCCTCCTCGATCGGGTGCACCTGCTGTGCCCCTCCGACGCAGAGTAGTTCACCTTGAACGAGCCGCTACTGCAAGCCCTTCGGCTTATCTTGCTCGTGAAAGGAAGTGGGCGCGCATGCGCAGGTGAGAGCTGGCGCGAAAAGTGCGAGACTGGCGGAGTCCTCGCGACCCGAGGACATTGTGTGGGCGCCTCCCGCCCTGAAACCGTTCGGCAACCCCGACCGACGAAGAGGACACACGTGGCAAGCGCATCCAACCAACCGCCGGTGATCCACATGGGCTTGCCCACGCAGCTGCCCGACATCGACCCAGAAGAGACTCAGGAATGGCTCGACTCTCTCGACGCGCTGCTTGACGAGAAGGGCAAGACCCGCGCCCGCTACGTCATGCTGAAGCTGCTGGAGCGGGCTCGGGAAAACCAGGTCGGCGTGCCCGCCCTGCGCAGCACCGACTACATCAACTCGATCCCCCCGGAACGGGAGCCGTGGTTCCCCGGCGACGAGCACCTCGAACGCCGAATCCGCGCCTTCATCCGCTGGAACGCCGCGGTGATGGTGTCGCGCGCCAACCGCAAGGGACTGGAGGTGGGTGGCCACATCGCGACCTACCAGTCTGCTGCCAGCCTCTACGAAGTCGGCTTTAATCACTTCTTCCGCGGCAAGGACCACCCAGGCGGCGGTGACCACGTCTTCATCCAGGGACACGGTTCCCCCGGCATCTACGCCCGCGCCTTCCTCGAGGGCCGCCTCAGCGAGGAGCAGCTCGACGGTTTTCGGCAGGAGGTTTCGCGCGGTCCCGGCAACGGGTTGTCGTCATACCCACATCCGCGCTTGATGCCGGACTTTTGGGAATTCCCCACCGTGTCGATGGGCATCGCGGCGATCAACTCGATCTACCAGGCACGCTTCAACCGCTACCTGCAGAACCGCGGGATCAAGGACACCAGCGACCAGCACGTGTGGACGTTTCTCGGGGACGGCGAGATGGGCGAGCCCGAATCGCTCGGCGCCATCGGGCTCGCGGCTCGCGAAGAGCTCGACAACCTGACCTTCGTCATCAACTGCAACCTCCAGCAGCTCGACGGTCCCGTCCGGGGCAACGGCAAGATCATCCAGGAGCTCGAGGCGACATTCCGCGGGGCGGGATGGAACGTGATCAAGGTGGTGTGGGGCCGCGAGTGGGACACCCTGCTCGCCCAGGACGGCGACGGCGCACTGGTCAACAAGATGAACAAGACCCCCGACGGGCAGTACCAGACCTACTCGGTCGAGACCGGCGACTACATCCGCGAGCACTTCTTTGGAGACGACCCGCGTCTGCGCTCGATGGTCGAGCGTATGTCGGATGACGAGCTGCGCAAACTCCCTCGGGGTGGCCACGACTATCGCAAGGTGTATGCCGCTTTCAAGGCCGCCTTTGAGCATGTCGGGCAGCCCACAGTGATCCTCGCCAAGACGATCAAGGGTTGGACGATCGACGCCCTCGAAGGCCGCAACGCCACCCACCAGATGAAGAAGCTGACCAAGAACGACCTCAAAAAGTTCCGCGACCGCCTCTACCTGCCGATCACTGACGAGCAGATCGACGGCGACGACGTGGCTCCCTTCTACCATCCAGGCCCTGACTCGCCGGAGGTCCAGTACATGCTGGAGCGTCGCCGTCAGCTGGGCGGCAGCATGCCGGAGCGGCGCGTCCAACCGGCCACTCTCAAGCTGCCGGGCGACGAGATGTACGCCGAGCTCAAGCAGGGGTCCGGCAAACAAGCGATCGCTACGACAATGGCGTTCGTGCGGTTGTTGCGCGACCTGATGAAGGACCCGGAGATAGGGCACCGCGTCGTCCCGATCGCGCCCGACGAGTTCCGCACCTTCGGGATGGACTCGATGTTCCCGACGTCGAAGATCTACTCGCCGCACGGGCAACGCTACGAAAGCGTCGACCGCAAGATGCTGTTGACCTATAAGGAATCCGAACAGGGCCAGATGCTGCACGAGGGCATCAGCGAGGTCGGAGCCATGGGTTCGACCATCGCGGCGGGCACGTCGTACGCCACGCATGGCGAGCCGATGATCCCCGTCTACTTGTTCTATTCGATGTTCGGTTTCCAACGCACGGCTGACTGGATCTGGGCGTTCGCCGACCAGCTCGGACGCGGCTTCCTGATGGGGGCCACTGCGGGACGGACCACGCTGACCGGCGAGGGCCTGCAGCATGCCGATGGCCACTCGCCGTTGATCGCCGCGACCAACCCGGCCTGTGTGTACTACGACCCCGCGTTCGCCTACGAGATCAGCCACATCATGCAGGATGGTCTGCATCGGATGTATGGCTCGACTGACGAGCATCCGCATGGCGAGGACGTCTTCTACTACATCACCCTCTACAACGAGCCGACCGTCCAGTTGCCCGAGCCTGACGGTGTCGACGCCGAAGGCATCCTGCGAGGTCTGCACCGCGTGCAGGAGGGTCAGCACGACGGGCAGGAGTCGCGGCCGAGCATCCAGCTGTTGGCTTCAGGAGTGGCGGTGCCGTGGGCGCTCAAGGCGCAGCAGATGCTCGCCGACGAGTGGCAGGTCTGCGCTGACGTGTGGTCAGCCACGTCGTGGAATGAGCTGGCTCGCGATGCGCTCGCCGCTGACTCGTGGAACCTGCTGCACCCGGGCGAGGAGCGCCACACTCCCTACGTGACCTCCAAGCTCGCAGAGTCCCCCGGCCCAGTGTTGGCGGTAAGCGACTACATGCGCGCCGTGCCTGACCAGATCTCGCAGTGGGTGCCGACCGACTGGCACTCGCTCGGCACTGACGGATTCGGGTTTGCCGACACTCGGGCAGCGGCTCGGCGTTTCTTCCGTGTCGACGCCGAGTCGATCGTCGTGGGGGGCCTGGAGGCACTGGCCAAGCGTGGCGAGGTCGATGTGGCTCTCGCGGCCGAGGCGCTGGCCCGATATCGCATTGACGACCCGACCGCCGTACGCGGAGTCAGGCAAGAAGGCGCCGGCGCATAGCCCCCGTCTCCTGGGCCAAGGATCCGAGTTGTGTGTAGCTCTGGCTGCGTGACTCGGATCCTTGCGACGTCTGAGAGGTTAGTCCCGCCAGCCGCGGCGTTCGAAGAGGCTCGTTAGCTTGTCACCCGCTCGGCCCTTGAGATGCCGGATCGCGCACGAAGAAAAGATCAGCAGGCCGCCACCGTCAATCGTGATGTCGTTTTGCCGGGGCAGATCTTCATCCCAGTTGCGGACCTCGGAGTGAGGGATGCCGTGGATCTCGACACGGATACCGAATGCTGGCCATCGTTGTCGAGGAAATACCGGCCATCCTTGCGCCGAAGGACTCGCTGGCGGTCAGGCGCTGGCAGGCGTCGGGCACGACGGAGCAGATCGAACTCGCGCTCCGGCAACGATTCGATCCCGCCTCCTGCGTCGCGGATCGACTCAACGATGAGTGCTCGGTGGCTGCACCTGCCTCGTCGGCTCAGCGCCTCAGTCAACTGGTCGGGGTTGGTGCGTCGTTGCTGCACCGCAGCGACGATGACACGCGCACGACGCGCGGACACCTTCTCGCTGGCAGCGTCGATGATGCTGCGGGGCAACCTGGTGCGGGGTGGCACGGCCTGCCGATTGACGTCCTGCGGACCGAGTTTGGTCGACCACCGGACCCGAACGTTCCAATCAGGAGGCAGGGCGAGCTGTCCCTGCACTGGATTACACGATCCTCCCGGTATCACGAGCGTCAGGCCGTCAGGACCAAAGCCACGCAGGCCATCCACGACGGCCGCAGACAGGCCATGCAACAGCGGCCCCGGCGGGGCGGCGAGTAGGGCGATCCACATCTTCTGCTCGCTTGACAGCGGTCCATTGGCCTGAACGACGACGTGTGGAAGGGGCGCTGCCCATCGTCTGCCCGCGAGCTGGGACCGAACGTGCCCCTCGCCGTACACCAAAACAGCGTCGCGCCTGGTCCAGACACCGACCGCGGCAGCAGCAGACGCAGTGCTCGGGCCGCCGGCGGAGCAACGACATCCCAGGATCGGGCCATGACACAGACCCCACCACCACGACCCTGTCCGGTCCACGAAGCGATTCACTTCTGTGGACGATTCCACCCTGTGAGCAACGTTAGATCCGAGCGATACGTAGTCAGGGCTACGCGAGACTCAGATCTTGCATCACATGGACTTGACAGGAAGGCGCTGGCTCAGCGTTTGGCGTGGGTCCACTCGAGCAGGCGGTCAAGCGGCCAGGTGTTGACGATCCGCTCAGCCGGTATGCCGTTCGCGGCGGCTCGGGCGCAGCCGTAGTCCTGGAAGGCCAACTGTCCGGGCGCGTGCGCATCCGTGTCGATGCTGAACGAGCATCCCGCCTCGACCGCCACAGCGATCAACCGCGACGGCGGGTCCCGCCTTTCCGGACGAGAGTTGATCTCTACAGCGACGTCGAACTGAGCGCACGCCGCGAATACGACCTCCGCGTCGAACTGAGACTCTGGCCGGATTCCGCGCGAGCCTTCGACCAGGCGGCCGGTGCAGTGCCCCAGCACGTTGGCGAACGGGTTCGCGATTGCCCGGACCATGCGCAGGGTCATCGTCTCGGCGTCCGAACGTAGTTTGGAGTGCACGCTGGCCACCACCACGTCGAGCTGCCGCAGCATGTCCGGCGTCTGGTCCAGACCACCGTCTTCCAAGATGTCCACCTCGATCGCGGGCAGCAGGCGGAAGTCGTCGTGCGCCACGTTGAGCTCGGCGATCACGCCGAGCTGCTCGGTGAGGCGTTCAGCGGTGAGACCACGGGCGATCGTGAGCCGGGGTGAGTGATCGGTCAGCGCGAGGTAGGCATGTCCCACGCGCCGGGCAGCCTCGACCATCTCCTCGATGGGCGAACCGCCGTCAGACCAATTCGAGTGTGAATGGAGGTCACCCTTGAGCTGGCTGCGTAACTCCTCCCCGCCCGTCGCTAAGGGAGCGCTGCCCCGTTGACGCAGCTCCACCAGTTTCTGCGGTGTCACTCCCCTGCTTGACTCCATGACCACGGCGGACGTCGACTTCCCGACGGATGGCACCTCGGTCAGCGTCGAGGCGGCGATCCGCTCCTCCAGCTCACCGTCCGGCAACGCCGCTAGCGCCCATGCCGCTTTACGGTAAGCCTCGACCCGACGGGTCTCGGCCCGTTGGCGTTCCATCCAATAGGCGATCTCCGAGAGCGCTGATATCCCGTCCATGCGCTCCATCCTGCCCGAATCCTGTCACAGCCCAAGGTCGCCCCAGCGGACCTGCGCGCCCGCTGGCCCGTGCCGCCGTGCCACTGGGACCATCTGGGCAAGGGACAGAGCACATACACCCGTCTTTGTTCATACACCACAACTGGAGTCGGTAGTGTCACAGCATGAGCATGACCGGCCGAGCTGTTCCGCCCCCCACGGGCCCCACAAGCCGCCTCCCGCCGGGCAACAAAGTGGCGACCCGGCGGCTTGAGCAAGCGATGGGCGCTCTCACCAACGAGGCGATCGCCCATATGCAGGAGGAGCTGCCCTGGTTTCGCGCTCTCACCGCCGAGAGCCGATCGTGGATCGGGCTCATCGCGGGCGCGGGCATCTCGTCCTTCGTGGACTGGTTCCGGGACCCGTCCATCGGCACCACAGTGACCGCCGAAGTCTTCGGCACCGCCCCCCGAGAGCTCACCGGGGTCATCACTTTGCAGCAGACGGTTGAGCTAGTGCGCACCACAATCGGCGTCGTCGAGGCACATGTCGAGGAGGTTGTCGGCCCCACCCACGCGGCGACGGTGCGCCAGGCGGTCATGCTCTATTCCCGCGAGATCGCCTTTGCCGCCGCTGACGTCTACGCACGAGCGGCTGAACAGCGCGGGGCCTGGGACGCACGGCTCGAAGCCCTGATCGTCGACTCGGTGCTGCGCGGAGAGGCCGACGAAGCGGTCCGTTCACGGGCCACCGCCCTGGGGTGGGCGTCGACCAGCGGCGTTTGCGTAGTTCTGGGGTTCACTCCGTTCGGCGACTCCGCGGCAGCCGTGGACGGCATCAAGCGCAACGCCCGGGCAGCCCGTCTGGATGCGCTCTGCGCGGTGCAAGGCGACCGCCTCGTTGTGGTGCTCGGCGGGGTCATTGATGTCGATCGGGCCACCGGGGTGATAGCCGGCCACTTCGGCGAGGGCCCCATCGTGTCGGGGCCCGTCGTCGAGGACTTGTTAGCCGCGAACGTGTCGGCGCGGGCAGCCGTCGCGGGGTTGAGGGCTGCCCCAGCGTGGCCAGAGGCGCCGCGCCCGGTCTCGACCGATGACCTGCTGCCGGAGCGTTCGCTGGCCGGTGACGGTCACGCTCGCCGCCAGCTCGTGTCCTCTGTGTACCAGCCGCTGGTCGAGGCAGGATCGGGACTCCTCGAGACCTTGACGGCATACCTCGACACCAGCGGATCGATCGAAGGCACCGGACGGCCGTTGTTCGTTCATCCCAACACCGTCCGGTATCGCCTGAAACGCATCGCCGATGTCACCGGTTTGTCACCTGGCGATGCCAGAGACGCCTACACCCTGCGGGTCGCCATGACCTTGGGCCGCCTGCTGAGCCCCGGATGACGTTTGTAGGAAACCAACAAAGACACCCCGCACACTTTCGTCTCCCCGGCATCGCCGTGAACCCGACATGAGACGGCATGATGGAGCGCGTGCTCGTCATCGTCGCGCCCGGTCAGGGTGCTCAAACTCCCGGCTTCCTGTCTCCGTGGTTGGAGGACCCCTCGTTTGCCGACCGGCTGCACTGGTTGTCAGCTGTGGCCGGGCTTGATCTCGCGCACTACGGCTCCGGGGCCGACACTGAGACCATCCGAGACACGGCCGTCGCGCAGCCCCTCCTCGTCGCCGCAGGCATGCTCGCCGCACTCTCCCTCTACCCTCAACCCACGGACGGATTCGGGCGGGTCGGCGCCGTGGCCGGGCACAGCGTCGGCGAGATAGGCGCAGCGGCCGGCGCCGGCGTCATCACCGCCGAGCAGGCCATGGTGCTCGTCCGTGAGCGTGGTCGTGCCATGGCGGATGCGTCCGCGATCACTCCCACCGGTATGACGGCGATCGTCGGCGGAGACAGAGATGAGGTGCTGGCCACCCTGGACCGCCATGGACTCACCCCGGCCAATGACAACGGGCCCGGCCAGATCGTCGCCGCCGGCACCCGCCAACAGCTCCAAGTGCTCGCTGACGACCCACCCGCCAAAGCCCGCCTCATGCCCCTGAGCGTGGCCGGTGCCTTCCACACCGAACACATGGCTCCAGCGGTCGAGGTGCTATTCAAGCTGGCCCGAGCGGTATCCACCCACGACACCCGCACCCGCCTCATCTCCAACCGGGACGGCCAAATCGTCCACTCCGGTCGCGACGTTCTCGAGCGCCTCGTGACTCAGGTTCGCAGCCCCGTTCGTTGGGACCTGTGTATGCAGACGATGACCGATCTCGGCGTCACCGGGATACTCGAGATGCCACCTTCAGGAACGCTGGTGGGGATCGCCAAGCGTCAGCTCAAGGGTGTCGAGACGTTTGCGCTCAAGACCCCCGATCAGCTCGACGATGCTCGAGCCTTCGCTGACAAGCATGGCGACGACGCGTCCCTCATCGATTCGACGCCCACGTGGCGGATGCTCGTCTCCCCCTCCAAGGGCACCTTCACTCAAAGCGCAAACATCCCGATCGACACGCTGCTGGTGCCGGGCATGGTCATTGGTGAGGTCAGTAATCTGCGCGGCAGCACGGCAGTGCTCGCGCCGCACGGAGGCACTATCGTCGAATGGATCGTCGAAGACGGCGACCTGGTTTCACCTGGGCAACCCCTGGTCCGGCTGCACCCCGAGAGCGAGTGACATGACGGCATCGATCACCACGGCTGAGGGCGCCCGTCATACCCGAATCCTGGGCATGGGCAGCTATCGACCAAGCCGGGTCGTTCCCAACTCTGAGATCGTCGACGCGATCCAGTCGACGGAAGAGTGGATTCGCACCAGATCGGGCATCATCGAGCGGCGCTTCGCTGAAGACCACGAGACCGTGCAGATGATGAGTGTGGAGTCGTCCCGCAAGGCCTTGGCCCACGCCGACATCGACCCGGCCCAGATCGATTGCATCGTGGTGGCGACTGTCTCTCACCTGATGCAGACACCCGCGGTCGCCACCCTCATCGCTGACGAGCTCGGCTCCACTCCCGCAGCCGCCTTTGACATCTCAGCGGCCTGCGCTGGCTTTTGTCATGGAGTCAGCCTGGCGTCCGATATGGTCCGTGGCGGCAGCGCCAAGTATGTGTTGGCGATCGGAGTCGAAAGGCTCTCCGACATCACCGATCCGACTGACCGCGGCACCGCTTTCATCTTCGCCGACGGTGCCGGGGCTGCCGTGATCGGACCGTCTGAGGTCGAAGGGATCGGCCCGGTCGTGTGGGGCGCGGACGGATCGAAGTATGACTTCATCCGCCAACAGCAGAGTTGGGCCGACGTGCTCAAGATGGAGAAGCCATCGATGCCCCACCTACGGATGGACGGCAATCCGGTGTTTCGCTGGGCGTCGTTCGAGATGGCCAAGATCGCCAGTGAAGCGCTCGACCGGGCCGGCGTCACCGTCGACGACCTGGATGTCTTCGTGCCTCATCAGGCGAACATGCGCATCATCGACGCAATGGCGCGCACCCTCAAGCTCCCTGACCGGGTGGTGATCGCTCGTGACGTCGCCTATCAGGGCAACACGTCTGCCGCCTCGATCCCCCTGGCCGCCGACGCGCTGCTGCGCTCGGGCGAGGCCAAGAGCGGCGACTTGGCGCTGTTCATCGCGTTCGGCGCGGGACTGGCGTATGCCGCTCAGGTGGTCACGCTCCCGTGACCCACGTCGTCATACGCACCACTGCCGTGGGAGAGGTACTCGCGACCTCGCCACGGCACCCACACCCCCTGTCCCGGCCAGGTGCCATCCCGCTACCGCCAATAAACCGTGTCACTTAGGTGACCCTCGAGTTGCCGCAGGCTTTCTGCGGAGTCTCCGGCCCTGAAGGCAGGAGAGACCGTCCCCCACCAGACACCAAAAAGAGGAGCCACTGAGATGGCCAGCACTGAGGAGATCCGCTCCGGACTCGCCGACATCGTCAACGAGGTCGCCGGGATCCCCGCTGACGAAGTTCAGCTCGACAAGTCGTTCACCGATGACCTGGACGTCGACTCGCTGTCGATGGTCGAAGTGGTCGTGGCCGCCGAGGAGCAGTTCGGAGTCAAGATTCCCGACGACGAGGTCAAGAACCTCAAGACCGTGGGCGACGCCGTCGCGTTCATCGAGACCAATCAAGCTGCCTGAGCAGCTCGCTGCATCACGGCTAGCTGAGCTCCCGGCCCGCTGCTCCACGTCTTCGAGTGCCGGGCCGGAGCTGGGCGGCTGGCCAACTCCCCACTTTCATCGACATACGAGGTGAACACGTAGATGAGTGCTCAACGCATCGTCGTCACTGGACTTGGTGCGACGTCGCCGGTTGGCGGTGATGTACCGACGACTTGGGCGGCACTCCTGGCCGGGACATCGGGTGCCAGGCGCCTGACCGAGGATTGGGCGGAGCAGTTGCCCGTCCAGATCGCGGCTCGGGTTGCCGTCGAACCCCTCGAGGTGCTCGACCGCGTGAAGGCTCGGCGCCTGGACCGATCGGGGCAGTTCGCCCTGATCGCTGCCCTCGAGGCATGGGCCGACGCTGGCCTCGACGCCGGTGGCGTTGACCCTGAGCGGCTGGGGGTCGCAATCGCTTCGGGCATCGGCGGCGTCACCACCTTGTTGGGCAACTACGACGCGCTGCTCGAGAAGGGTCCGCGTCGGGTGTCCCCCTTGTCCATCCCCATGCTCATGCCCAACAGCCCTGCCGCCAACGTGGGGCTCGCGATCGGCGCCAAGGCTGGCGTGCACACTCCTGTGTCGGCGTGTGCCTCCGGCAACGAGGCCATCTCCCATGGCGTCGACATGATCCGCCTCGGCCGCGCTGACGTCGTCGTCGTGGGCGGCACCGAGGCGGCCATCCATCCGCTTCCGATGGCCGCCTTCGCGCAGATGATGGCCTTGTCCAAACGAAACGACGAGCCTGAGAAGGCATCGCGACCCTGGGATGCCGACCGCGACGGATTCGTGCTCGGGGAGGGCGCTGCCGTCCTAGTGATCGAAAACGCCGAGCACGCCGCCGCCCGCGGCGCGCAGGTGTACGCCGAAGTCGCGGGCGCGGGTATCACCGCGGACTCTCACGACATCGCCCAACCAGACCCCGGTGGGCTCGGCGCCACCCGGGCAATGCGGATGGCGCTCAAGGAGTCCGGCATCGAGCCGCGCGAGATCGTGCATATCAACGCGCATGCGACCTCGACGCCCCAAGGTGACGTCGCTGAGTGCCTCGCCATCACCAACGCACTCGACGGCCAGATCGACCAGGTCATCGCGACCTCGACGAAGTCGATGACTGGCCATCTGCTCGGCGCTGCAGGCGCGTTGGAGTCGATCGCCACTGTGCTGGCGCTGCGCGACAGGCTCGTGCCTCCGACCATCAACCTCGACAACCCCGACCCCGCCGTCAAGCTCGACATCGCGACGGACCAACGTGCTCTGCCCAGCGGCGACATCGCCGCTCTCAACAACTCCTTCGGCTTTGGCGGACACAATGTCGCCATCGCCTTTCGCTCAGCCTGAGGTGCCCATGACCACGACCGAGAATCCTCCCGCCATCACACCGACAGCAGTGCCGAAGCCGGCGAAGCTGGCTCGCGATGTCGACCCGCGCAACCCCCTCAAGCGCCTGGGAGCCTTGTTCGACGACGGCACGCTCGAGCTGATCAGCGCTGAAGACGAGAGCGGCATGCTCGCTGCGGTGGGCGCCGTCGATGGGGTCCGCACCGTCGCCTTCTGTTCCGACGCGACCATCATGGGCGGCGCGATGGGCCATGATGGTTGCAAGGTCGTGGTCGGGGCCTACGAACGGGCGCTGGCCGACGGGGCCCCGATTGTCGGGCTGTGGCACTCAGGTGGTGCGCGGCTCGCGGAAGGTGTGCTCTCCCTCCATGCGGTGGGGTTGATCTTCCACATCATGACCCAGGCGTCCGGCAAGATCCCGCAGGTTTCTGTGGTGCTCGGCCCGGCGGCCGGCGGGGCGGCATACGGGCCGGCGCTGACCGACGTGGTCATCCTCGGCCCCGAGGGGCGCATCTTCGTGACCGGGCCAGACGTCGTACGGTCAGTCACCGGCGAAGACGTCGACATGCTTCGCCTGGGCGGGCCGGAGCCGCACGGTCGCCGATCGGGAGTCGTGCACGTGCTGGCTGACTCGGAGGCACACGCCATCGGGGAGGCCAGGCGCCTGGTCGCGCTGCTGGGCGACCAACGCACCCTCGACGAGGCCGCCATCACCGATGTCGACTTGTCCGACCAGATGCCCGAGTCGAAGAAACGCGCCTACGACGTGCACCCCTTCGTCGCAACTCTCCTCGACGAGGGGTCGATGCTCGAGTTGCATCAGCGCTGGGCGCCGAACATCGTGACCGCCTTGGGCCGGTTCGGAGGACGCACCGTGGGAGTCATCGCCAACAACCCGCTGCGACTCGGCGGGTGCCTGGACTCCCCGTCGGCTGAAAAGGCCGCTCGTTTCGTGCGTATGTGCGACGCCTACGGGGTGCCGCTCATCGTCGTGGTCGATGTGCCCGGCTACCTGCCCGGCGTCGGGCAGGAGTGGGATGGAGTCGTACGGCGGGGGGCCAAACTGCTGCACGCGTTCGGTGAGGCTGGCGTCCCCCGGGTGACGCTGGTGACGCGCAAGGCGTATGGCGGCGCCTACATCGCCATGAACGCTCGAGCCCTCGGGGCCACTCGCGTCTTTGCCTGGCCGGGTGCAGAGATAGCAGTGATGGGCTCTGTGGCTGCCATCCGCATCCTGCACCGCCGCAAGATCGCTGCCGTCGACGCCGACCTGCGTCCCGTGGTCGAGGCGGAGCTTGCCGCCGAGCACGAGAGCATCGCTGGCGGTGTTGCGCGGGCGATCGAGATCGGAGTGGTCGACGAGGTGGTGGAGCCTTCGGTGACCCGGTCAGCTCTGGCTGGAGCCCTTGCCGCCGCCGACAAGGGCCAACGCGGCCATCATGGCAACATCCCCCTCTAAGGGTCGTGCTTGGCACGGGTCTTCCCCTGCCTCTCCCCCCCACCCGTTGAAAGGTCACTCACCTTCCGTTGAGAGGTCAGCCGCCCCCGTTGAGGGCTCCCCTGAGTGCTTACGTAGAGTCGGACCATTCGTCAGACGACGTGGTGAAGCCATCTCACGGGAGCACCATCACCGGCATAGCGAAAGGGTTCGAGAGCCTCGTCCCACGCCTTGCCGAGAAGCTTGTCGATCTCCACGATCAGCGGCAGATCGCCGATCGCAGCCTTCACCACAGCAGCCCTGAGCCGGTCCTCGGGGATCATGATGTCGCCGTGCAACCCCGTCACCGCGTGATAGACCCCGAGATCGGGCGTGCATGAATAACGAGCCCCTTCGCTGGAGCCCGTGGAGTCCTCCGTCACCTCGAAGAGCAGCCTCTCCCAGCCGCGCAGGGCGGAAACGAGCCTCGCCGAAGTGCCAACCGGACCCTCCCAGGAGAGCTCGGCTCGATAGGCACCGGCCCGTGCGGGCTGCGGTGTCCAGGACAGGTCAACGGGTACGCCGAGAACGCCTGCGACGGCCCACTCGACGTGCGGGCACAGCGCCGAGGGCGCAGCGTGCACCAAGAGCACACCACGCGAGGCCACGCCTGTGGCCATGCTGGCCATCTGATTCACCGATTCCTCCTCAAGGCTCGAGGTTCGCCTTCCCCAGCGCCTTGGTGACCTTGAATTGAAATCGTGAACTCAGGCAATAGTGTGCCTCATTAGCCCCATCTGCACCAGCGATTCTCGACGAACACCACCTTGCCACTGCCAGGAGGGGTCACCTCGTTAGGCCGCTGCGCCGTTCGCGTGTGATGTCGTCCTTGAGTGGAACTTCCGGTCAGCCTGGTGACCTCAAAGTCACACGCCACGCCACGCCACGCCACGCCACGCCGCGCCACTCCACGCCGCGCCGCGCCACTCCACGCCTTGCACCCGCCGGCGCCACACGCCTCGCCTCGCAATCACACCGCCGCCATACAGCCGGCCGCCAAATGATGCAGCCAGGACGCTCCTACGGCCAGCGAGAGGCCACGAACAAGCCCGCGACCGTCGAGGCCAGGCACAACAGGAGCAAGTAGGGGACATAGTCCGAGGTGGCGTCCACCTCCTGCTCGCGATATTCAAGCTGCATGTCGACGGATTCGTAGGCGTCGAGGAGATCGTCTGGGGTGCTTGCGACATACGCTCGACCGCCCGAGATGTCGGCGATCTCCTTCAATTCGTCGATTTCGACGGGCACGGCCACCCGCTCGCCCTGCGACTCGATGACGCCCATTGGTGTGCCGAGCGCGACGGTGAAGATCGGCACTTGCGCGGCGGCTGCTGCCTCCGCCGCCAGGACTTGGCTGCGGCCGACGGTCCGATGACCGTCACTGATCAACACGATGAAGGCGGGAGCTTTGGCCGCGACGCCCTCCCCCGAGAACTGCGCCTGCTCCTGCTCGATGACTTCAAGCGCCGAATAGATGCCTTCACCAGTCGCCGTTCGCTCCGCGAGCTCGAGGCCTCCAATTGCCGCGTCGACTTTGCTGCGGTTTTGGGTCGGAGCGACTTCCAGCGTTGCCGTCCCCGAAAAGCTGACGAGCGCGACCTTGAAGTTGCTGGGCAGCTCGTCTAAGAACCCAACTGCGGTCGACTTCGCCAGAGTGAAACGGTTTGGCTCCACGTCTGCCGCCTGCATCGACAGGGAAACATCGACAGTCAGCACGACGGTGACCTCCGCGGTCACCTCGATCGGAACACGATCGACCTTGCTCGGCTGTGCAAACAAGGCGATGGCGAACGCCAATGTCAGCAGCGCGAGAGACACGGCCACATGTTGACGCCAGTTCACCCGCCGTGGCGCCACTGAGTCGAGCAGCGCGAGGTTGGTGAAACGCACTGTGTACTCGGATTTTCGAAGTTGCAGCAACACATACACGGCGACGAGCCCCACCACGATGAACAAGGACCACAAACGCTGTGGTTCCAAGAAGTTCATGGCGACACCTGTGAACCACGAGGACGCCGGCGCCGCGCCACCCGCCGGTGTTCGAGTGCGAAGCGGGCGGTGTCCGCGATCCAATCCCGGTCTGTGCGCAACACCAGGTGAGCGACACCGGCCCGGCGCAGCGCACGGGCGGTGCGCTCGCGTTGCAGACGCGCCCCAACGGCATAGTTGCGTCGCACCTTGCGGTCGGAGGTGTTGAGCTGACGAACCTCGCCCGTCTCCGGGTCCTGCACCAAGACATGGCCGACATTGGGTATGTCGAGTTCGCGGGGGTCGATGATCTCGACGGCAAGGACCTGGTGACGTTCCGCGAGTTGGCGCATGGGCCGCTCCCATGACGGCGTTGCCTCGATGTCGCTGGCGGCATCAGGCGACTCGATGAAGTCAGACACCACGACGCGCAACCCCCGCTTGCGCTGGGCTCGAGACATCGCAGTGAGCGCCGCTGCGAAAGTCTGCGGGCCCGAATCCGCGAACGTGCCGGCGCGGCCCGATTCCTGCATGAGGCTGCGCAGGAGTCCGTAGAGCGCGGGGCGGCCGGTCCTTGCAGGCAGCCTCCGCAGCTCTCCCCGGCTGAGCACATATGCCCCAAACCGGTCCCCGACCCTGAAGGTCAACAGCCCCATGGTGGCGACCGCAGCGATCGCGAGGTCCCGCTTCTCCATCGCTGCTGTGCCGAAGTGCATCGAGGCCGACAGGTCGATCAAGACCCAGGTCTCGAGCTCGCGGTCGGCGACGACGTCACGCACGTGCGGGATGGTGGTGCGCGCGGACAAAGCCCAGTCGATGCGTCGTACGTCGTCTGAGCCGGGCACATAGACGCGCGCCTCAGCTAGCTCGGAGCCCGGGCCAGGCAGCAGCGAAAGGTGGTCTCCGTGCAAGAAGCCTTCGAGTCGCCGGACGATCTGGAGCTCCAGGCGACGCAAGGCCTGTTCGGGAGCCAGTTGCGACAGCGGCATCGAGTCTGCTCGGAGGGGCTGCCTCCCGTCACGGGGCTGACGCCTCACGTCACGAGGCTGAGGCCCGCCGTCAAAGGGCTGAGGCCTCCCGTCACGTGGCTGACCCCTCGCGACAAGGGGTCCCCGACGAGTCGAGCCATTCCACCAATGCGAACCATTCATGAGTCGTCACCTGAAGGCCGGCTGACCAGTGCCGTTCCAGACAGGCTGCGGCGGGGCAATCGACGACACGACCCGGTCAACCACAGCTCGCTCGTCGACGCCATCGGCAGCGGCATCGAACGTGAGCATGATCCGGTGGGACATCACGTCGCGCGCGACAGCAGCGACATCTTGAGGGAGCACATAGTTCCGGCCGTGGATCAGCGCCAAGGCGCGAGCCGCGGATGCCAGCCCCAGGGTGGCACGGGGACTCACCCCTACCTCGATCACCCCGTCGAGCTCCGGCAGCTGGAACTCGCTGGTCGAGCGAGTGGCCAGAACCATGCGCACGATGTACTCAGCCACCAGGTTGTGGATGAACACGTGGTCCGCCGCGTCGCGCAACTCCCGGATCAGATCCGGTGACAGCACCCGGTTTGCAGTGGGCGGGCTCACGCTCATCCGACGCAGGATCTCGAACTCCTCGCGACCGCGCGGATGCCCGACGCTGACCTTAAGCAAGAAGCGGTCGCGTTGGGCTTCGGGCAGCGGATAGACGCCCTC
>JACCZJ010000157.1 GCA_013696065.1 Nocardioidaceae bacterium | reverse complement strand
CGGTCATCCCGCTCAGCCAGGGTTCGCACACGGTCACGCCGTACTGGCGCATCAGTGGTGCTAGTGGCAAGAGCGGCGCCTTCGAGGGCGGCTGCTTCACCGTCGAGGGCCAGACACGCTGACCAGCGCGGATTCAACCGTCCCCCCAAGAGATCAGCGAAGCGATTTACTGGTCGCTTTGGGGCATGGGGACCCACTCCAAAAATAGCCCTTGCCACCCATCGCACTCGCGGAGCATTCTTTGGATAAACATCTTTACGGTAGGAGGCCAAGAAGTGAACAACACCTTGCTCAGCGCCGAGTATCGCCGAGCCAAGAAGCAGTGGCCGTTCATCGACGAGATCGAAAAGGCCCACAAGTTACCAGTTCGGCTTTTGTACGCCGTCGGATGGCGCGAAACTCGCCTGCAGAACATCATGGGCGACTTTTCTCAACGAGCCGGCGAATCGTCCCCGCGCCATCATGGATTCGGGGTATGGCAGCGCGATTCAGGGACGTTCGGCGTGGACGAGTCCTACCTGAAGAATGTCCGAAAGCAGGCCAAGGACGCAGCCGAGCTGCTGAGGGCAAACTTCGGCATTGTGGACGACTGGGCTGCAGCGATCGCAGCCTACAACTGCGGTCCGGGAAATGTCCGGAATGCGCTAGCCAAGAACCTGTCTGTCGATCACTTCACTACCGGGGGCAACTACTCGGCGGATGTGATGGCAACCCGGTTGGTGTTGGCCAAGGGCAGCAAAGCCGCCGGACAGCCGGATCACCCTGACCCGTCTTTGGTGCCACCGCGCGGTTTCTTCAAGCCCGGTCGAAGCCATGAGAATTTCACGCCCATGGGCAAACGGTTCCTCGTCTGGCTGAAGGATGACATCAGCTGTGAAGGCGACGAGTACAAGCCTGGGGCGGGGTTCTCCACGTTTGACCGGGAAAACGTCAAAAAATGTCAAGTCCTGATGGGTGACGAACCTGACGGCTGGTTCGGTCAAAGCCAATGGGCCAAGCTCATGACGGAGAAACCGCCGAAGCAGCCCCCCAACTCAGGTGCATGCCCTGTCGCCGGACTCCGTGTTACCCAAGGGTTCGCCATCAAGGACGCTCGTTACGCCGCAGGCGAGCACACCGGCATCGACTTCGGAACCGCCGGGGACGACACGATCCGCTGCACTGGATCCGGAGTTGTCGTAGTCTCCTCGCTCGATTCCGACGGTTTCGGCAACTACGTCGTCGTCCAGCACGAGGGGGACAGGTTCTCGTGGTATTGCCATCTGTCGCGGCGCGATGTTGCGGTTGGCGACCGCGTGACGAAGGCCAGCACCATCGGGATGATGGGGTCTACCGGCAACTCCCGGGGCAAGCACCTGCACTACCAGGAGTCCGTCGGCGGCCACTCCTACTGGGACTACGCCAAGCCGTCGCTTCTGCTGGTCTAAAACACTGCCCCGAAGCCAAACCAAATGAACTCGGTACCGTGTTGTGACCCGGGTGGAGGCTGCCAATGATGACACCGAGGCTCCGCAGGCTCTGGACCTTTGGATTCACTGTTCTAGCTCTTTCCGGGTGCGCTAACAGCTCCACCCAGCCCGAGGCGCAACCCGAATCGCTCAACACATCGGCGCCCGCAACGAGCGCGCAGGGGCCCGATCCCGACACCGGCGGTGGGGGAGGTCAGGCAATATTGCTGCCCAGAATTCCTATCGGCGGCAACGCGGCAGAGTCTGCCGATCCCGAGCACCCCGCGAATCAATGCGTCGACGTCAACTGGATTGCCGACCAAGAGGCCGCCGAGATTCCGAGCGGCGTCGAGATAGTGCTTACGGGTTTCGTCTTCAATCCCGACATCTTCGCCGTTGCCGAGGCCGGCTGCAGCGGTGAGAACCCCCCGTGTCTCGACTATGTTTTCTCGACGAACGACCAGGCCTGCGACCTCGCCATCGAGCCACTTTCGATGCCAGACGATCTGACCAGCGAGAACCCGTCTGTGTCGGCCACCGGCGAGGCGCGCTGCGATGACGTGGAAAGCCCAGAATGCACAGCGTTTGTGGCTGCGGTAGAAACCGAACAGAACGTGGCCATCCCTCTCAACGCCCCAGTGGTCGAGGAGACCGCGACCTGGGAGGAGACCACAGACCCCACGATGACCAGCGGCACTACCGGCGACCCAACTGACGGAGAAACCACTGAGACCCAACCAACAGAGGGCGCGGTGACCACGACCGAGCCGACCTCCTAGGGAACCCGGAGAGCGAGCCGATGCCCGACCAGAAACCGATCGGTGCTCAGTTCGAGCGATGGGTCAGTGTCGGCGGCAGCATCATCGCCCCTGCGACATTGCTCAGCGCGCTGCTGTTCTACTTCGGATACGTCTCGTCCAGGGCGCAATACGACTACTTCGGGATCGACGTCGACACTGTCTCGTTGAGCACGCAGGACTACATCATGCGCAGCCCGCAACCGTTGCTCGTCCCCCTACTCATCCTCACGTTGTCGGGCGCGGCCGTGCTCGCGTTGCACACCCGCGTCCGCCGCCACTCGCTCCACCCACAATTTCGGCGCAAGGTACGTCGAGCCATCCTCGTGGGGCTCGTCGTGCTGGGCATAGGGCTGTTGCTTCTGTTCGTTTACCCCGTCCTGCTGCGATGGGTGTACTACCCGCTGGTCACACCGTTGGTGCTGGCACTCGGCGGCGCGATCACCGGGTATGGCTTGAGCACGCTTCGGTTCTTGGACGCGCGGGTCGACACTGCGGCGAGAGCACCTCAGCCTCCGCACCTCGGTATCATCGTGCTTGTCTGGGCCGCGGTTGCCTCGTGCCTTTTCTGGGCCACAGCCACGATCGCCGAGTGGTCCGGCTTAGGCCTCGCACAAGAGCAGGCCCGCAATCTCGAGGAGCTGCCAAGCGTCATTGTCGACACCCAGGAGCGGCTCTTTCTCCCGTCGGAGATGCGGGTGAGCGAGATGCCGCTCCCCGCGGCGCAGGGTCAAGCATTTCGCTATCGCTACTGGGGTTTGCGGCTGCTCATTTTCGGCGACAACCTGATGTTTCTCGTGCCGAACACGTGGGACAGCCGCGACAACACACTGGTGCTGCCGTTCGACAGTTCGACGCGCATCCAGTTCCAGTTCCGCAACCTCTCACCCTGGGAATGACGACACTTCGGCTGAGGCGCCTAGCAGTGCACGCTCGGCTCACACGTGCCGGTTGCTGACGTACGCCATTGCTGCGTTAGCGAAGTGCTCCCAATCCGCGGAAGACGTCACCGGGATGGCGACCCAGTCTCGAAACGTCCGACCTTTGTCCCCTGGACTGAACACTTCTGCACCTGGCACGTCGAGCGCCTGCTGATGATCCGCAGTCCCCGCACCCAGCCGAACTCCGAGCACGTCACCATCCAGGCACCCCGCCAACTCTGCGACGCATGCGTCCGGGAGAGCGGCGCGCCACCGCGCAAGTTCTTTGGGTCGGAAGGCGATGTCGCGATCTGCCCGGAGCAGCAACACCGGCACGCCCGCGAACTGCTCGAGTCCGATCTCAACCTCGGCTAGGAATGGGCCCGCGTCGCTGATGTGAGCTGGCAGGAGCGCACTGGCGAGGCGGCGCTCCGGCGTACCGAGTGCCGCTCGGTATTGGCGCATCTCTGCCTGGCTTGGCCGACGCTGGCGATGACCAAGCTCGAAGCGGTCTTCGGTCGAGACGTCCACCACGGATTGGCGTCTCCTACATGACCGCTGAGGCAACCCCCGAGGGCGCGCCGTTATCCGGCGGCGAGTGCGTCGTTCACAGGTCTCGGTCGGCTGTCGATGGCTTGACGGTGAGCCGGTCAATCGCTCCAGTCGATTTCGCCCCTGGCCGATAGGTTGGCCGGACGTTGCAGCTCGCTTTCAGATTGAGGTGCCGCAGATGGCGTTGACCGAGACCAGTGCCCATTCCGGCCAGCGGGCTCTGCTGATCACCGGCACCGTCGGGGTCGGTAAGACCTCGGTCGCGGAGGCGGTAGGTGATCTTCTGAGTGAGGCACAGATGCCCAACGCTGTGGTTGACATCGACTGGCTTCGCCGCGCGTGGCCTGCACCGTCGGGCGACCGATTCAACATGGCGATTGCCATGCGCAATCTCCGCTCGGTGTCGGCGAACTACTTCGACGCCGGCATCGTTCGTCTGGTCCTGGCTGGGGTCCTGGAGACGCAGGCCGACCGAGATCATCATGAGGCGTCCGTGGGCGTACCCATGGTGGTATGCCGACTCAGGGTCGACCTTCTGCTTGTGCGGGTTCGGTTGGCTCGCCGCCACGAGAACCTAAGCGCTTCGCTGCGGTGGCACCTGGACCGGTCAGGAGAACTGGACGCGATCATGGACGCGGCAGCGGTAGAGGACTGTCAGGTGGACGCGACCACAGCCACCCTTGCGGAGGCGGCCGCCGCAGTCATTCGGGAGGTCGGCTGGACCGAGCCCCGTGCCCCGTCATAACGACGGAGCCGTCTCCATACCGTTAACCTGCGCCGAAGCGCAGGCTAGATCACTTGGCTTGCTGACCCCTCGATCAGAGCTGGTAGAACTGGCCGTGTCGCAACTCGGACGCCAACGGAAGCAGACCGCCTCGTACCGAAGCGGTGCCGTAAGGCTCCCCATCTCCTGACACACCCTGGCGACGGGTCGCAGCACACTGCCGACTTCTTGAACCGCCGGTCGTGGGGAAATCAATGTGCCACGCATCAGCACATCGAGCATGGCCCGGTCGGTACCAGCCAATCCACAGCATCTGTGGGTATGCCGGACGCCAGAGCCGTGGTGCCTCAACGGCGATAGTCGGGCAGACTTTCGTGGCTGGTGTGAATAGGTCGCGAAGGGGTGGGGTAGTGACTCAGTAACAACCCCGCCTAGGAGGCCAAGGATGAGCGCAGTCGAGGAGACCGGACAGACCACCGGCACCAAGGACAAGACATACAACATCATCTGGTTCACGGAAGCGTCGCTCAGCAACGCCCTCAAGCTCGAGGCTTACATTGCCGACGCTGAGCGTGATGGCGACCAGGAACTCGCCGAGTTCTTCCGCAAGGCACAAGCCGTGAGCCGCAAGGGCGGCGAGCTGGGTAAGAAGCTCCTGGCGACGCGTATCAGCAACGACAGCTAGTCAGTTGGCCCGGCGACGATCACAATGGCAGGTAGCGGATGGGCGTGGTTAGGAGCATAGTGGCGGACGTCCACCACAACCACGAAGGAGGAGTGAGATGGCAAGCGAAAGCGGCGATGTCACCGGCACCGAAGATAAGGACTACAACGTCATCTGGTTTGTCGAGGCATGCTTGAGCAACGCGCAGCGGTTGCAGACCTATATCGAGGACGCGCAGAAGGCCGGAAACGCCGACCTCGAGGAGTTCTTCAAGAAGGCTCAAGCCGAGAGCCGAAAAGGCGCCGAGCTTGGCAAGGACATGCTGCGCACCCTCCTCGGCCGCTGATCCTTACTCGCTTTTTCGCTCCGCGGCACGAGGTCCCATCGCCTCGACCTTGGCATCCAGAACCCGCGGAGCGAGGGGCGTCAAGCGCCGCCACTTCTGCCGCCGGACAGTTCGTCGATCTGTGTCCACTGGTGTCCTGAGGCAGCGGACCTGGGTGCCAGCGGACCTGGGTGGCAGCCGTCGCAGCTCCCGACTAGCATCAGTTGCCTGAGGGCCGACCGGTCCTACATCCCCAAGTTTCCCGCTTTGTGGAATTGAAAAGAGATGGTCGCAGTGGAGCCACTCGACACCGTGTCGCCTGACCAGCCCGGGGGAGAGAACCTCTGTCCTGACTGCTCCGGCAGCGGAAGCATCGACGGCGAGGAATGCAAGACTTGCGGCGGGAGTGGCAAAGTCATCGAACCCGTTGGTGGCGCCTAACCCACCTCGAGGAGGAAACGATATGTCTGAGACCCGTGGGGTCGTCGTTTTAAGCGGCGTACGGACTGCGATCGGAAAGTACGGCGGCAGTCTCAAGGACTCGCCTCCGAGCGACCTGGCGGCGGCTGTTACTCGTGAGGCTGTGCAACGTTCCGGCGTCGCGCCCGACGAAGTAGGCCATGTCGTTTTCGGGAACGTCATCCATACCGAGGCCCGTGACATGTATCTCTCGCGGGTTGCCGCGGTAGGCGGCGGGTTGCCGGTAGAGACTCCCGCGTTCACGCTCAACCGGTTGTGTGGAAGCGGTTTACAGGCGGTCGTCTCGGCCGCGCAGATGATCATGTTGGGTGATGTCGACGTCGCGGTCGCCGGAGGCGCCGAGTGCATGAGCCGCTCGCAGTACTGGGCGCCGGGGATGCGGTGGGGCCAGCGAATGGGTGACGCCGCTGTGGTCGACGCGATGGTGGGAGCACTGACCGATCCGTTCGACGCCTGCCACATGGGCGTCACCGCTGAGAACGTTGCCAAGAAGTGGGGGGTGTCACGAGAGGACCAAGACGAGTTTGCCGTGGAGAGTCATCACCGCGCGGCAAAAGCGGTCTCCGAGGGTCACTTCAAGGACCAAATCATGCCCGTCGAGTTGAAGTCGAGGAAGGGCACGACCACCTTCGACACCGACGAACATCTGCGCCCCGACGTCACCGTCGAGGGTATGGCGAAGTTGCGGCCGGCATTCGCGAAAGGCGACGGCAGTGTCACCGCCGGCAACTCCTCAGGCGTCAACGATGCCGCCGCTGCGGTGGTGTTGATGGAGCGCTCGGCGGCCGAAGCGAGCGGGCTCTCCCCTATGGCCCGATTGGTCGCCTATAGCCACGCGGGGGTTGAGCCGGAATACATGGGCATCGGGCCGATTCCGGCGGTGCGAAAGGTGCTCGACAAGGCGGGGATGAAGATCGGTGACATCGACCTTATCGAGCTCAACGAAGCATTCGCCGCACAGGCGCTGGCAGTCATGCGCGAGCTCGACCTGCCGCCAGAGAAGACCAATCCACTCGGCAGCGGGATCTCGCTCGGTCACCCCATCGGGGCCACCGGTTGCATCCTCACGGTCAAGGCCGTCCACGAACTGCAGCGCAGCGGCGGGCAGTACGCGCTGGTGACTATGTGCATCGGCGGTGGCCAAGGCATCGCGGCCATCTTCGAGCGGCTCTGACATCTGTAGCCAGTCGCGTGTGCCGCCGGCACGTTCGTCAGGACACAGAGGTCACGGCGGGAGTCTGCTGGTCATGGTGGAACTGCACAGGCATTACGTCGTGGACCCTTTCCGGCAGATCGGAACGGGGCCCTAGATGCGTGTCTCCGATGCGTCCGCACTAGTAACGGGTGGCGCCTCAGGACTCGGCCTGGCGGCGGCCCAACGGTTTCACCGGCTGGGTGCGAGCGTGGTGATCATCGACCTTCCTCGCTCCGCAGGGGAGCAGGTGGTGGAGCGTCTCGGTGAGCGAGCGGTTTTCGTACCGGGTGACGTCACGGTACCGGCGGATGTACAACGCGCGGTCCAACGCGCAGCCGACTTGGCGCCGTTGAGAGTCGCTGTGGCGGCCGCAGGTATCGGTCCACCGGCGAAGATGTTCGACCGCGACGGCCCGACGCCGCTGGAGTGGGTCAGACCCACGATCGAGGTCAACTTGATGGGCACGTACCACGTGCTCGCTTACGCCAGCCACGCCATGTCAAGCAACGAACTCGAGAGCGGCGACCGCGGGGTCGTCGTATGCACCGCGTCAGTCGCGGCCTATGACGGCCAGGTCGGCCAGGTGGCCTACGCAGCCTCCAAGGGAGCAGTCGTCGCCATGACGCTGCCCGCAGCCCGTGAACTCGCCAGGCATGGCATCCGCGTCATGACCGTTGCCCCAGGTCCCTTCGACACACCCCTGATGGCGGCCATGCCGGAGAAGGCCAAGCTCTCGGTGGCGGCGCAGGTGCCTCACCCTTCGAGGCTCGGCTCTCCAGAGGAGTATGCCGCGCTGCTGGAACACATCGTCTCCAATCAGATGCTGAATGGAGAGGTCATTCGACTGGACGGCGCGATTCGGATGTCTCCTCGATGACGCGTCCGACGCGAGGGCACACCCGCAGCGAGGCGGTGATCTCACGAACGAGCAAACCAGCCATCACCATCATTTCTGATCATGCATAGGCAACAGCAGGGAGGACTTTCGTGGACAAGGTCGTAGCGAGTGCTGCGGAGGCGGTGGCTGATATTGGGAGTGGGTCGACGATTGCCGTGGGGGGGTTTGGTTTGTGTGGAGTCCCGTCGGTGTTGATCGATGCGTTGTTGGAGCGGGGAGTCGACGAGTTGGAGGCGGTGTCGAACAATTGTGGCGTCGACGACTGGGGCCTGGGTCGGTTGTTGATGGCTAGACGGCTGCGTCGGATGGTGTCATCTTATGTGGGGGAGAAC
>JACCZJ010000156.1 GCA_013696065.1 Nocardioidaceae bacterium | reverse complement strand
CGGTCATCCCGCTCAGCCAGGGTTCGCACACGGTCACGCCGTACTGGCGCATCAGTGGTGCTAGTGGCAAGAGCGGCGCCTTCGAGGGCGGCTGCTTCACCGTCGAGGGCCAGACACGCTGACCAGCTCCCGGCACCACCGCCGGACCACGCCCGCAACAGAGGGGCCCAGCCAGCATCTCGACTGGCTGGGCCCCTCTGTGCCGTTTCATGCGGTGGGAGCGTGCAGCTGTTGTTCAGGCAGCGGGCTGGGACTTGATGGCGGAGATCTCGAATTCGAGGGTGATCTTGTCGGACACCATCACCCCGCCGCTTTCGAGGACGGCGTTGAAGTTGACGCCGTAGTCCTTGCGGTTGATGGCGGTCGAGCCTTCGAATCCCACGCGCTCATTGCCGTAGGGGTCCTTGGCGCCACCGGCGAACTCGAAGTCGATGGAGATGGACTTGGTGACGTCCTTGATGGTGAGGTCGCCGGTCATCCGGAAGTTCTCCTCGTCGAGCTTCTCCGCGGCGGTGCTGACGAACGTGATCATCGGGAAGGTCGGCGCGTCGAAGAAGTCGTTGGTGCGCAGGTGCTCATCGCGCTGGGACTGGCGGGTGTCGATGCTCGCCACGTCGATGCTCACGGTGGCGGACGACTTGGAGGGGTTGGCGGCGTCGAGGTGCGCACTGCCCTCGAATTCGTTGAAGCTGCCGCGAACCTTGGTGACCATGGCGTGCCGGGCCACAAAGCCGAGGCGGCTGTGCGCAGCGTCGATGACGTAGTCACCGGTGATCTCGGGCGACCCCAACGTAAGGGTGTCGGACGTAGTAGGCGTCTCGGTCATGGTTTGTCTCCTGGCTGATTCTGGTCCCGGGCCTCTCCCGGAACTTTGTTGATATGACAACTATGACAAACGATGGATGACGTGTCAACATTCCCGGGTAATATGAACTCATGACGCAACCGCGATGGTTAAACGATGAGGAAGCGCGGGTCTGGCGTAGCCACCTCCAGATGCACCGCCAGTTGGCCCGAGTGCTGGGCCAGAGGCTGACCCGCGACTCCGGCCTCTCTTCCGCCGACTACGAGATCATGGTCCCGCTGTCCGAAGCGTCCGGAGAACAGCTGCGGGCACGTGACCTGGCCGCCACCGTCGACTGGGAGAAGAGCCGGCTGTCGCACCACCTCACTCGCATGCAGCAGCGTGGGCTCGTCGAGCGACGAGAGTGTCCGACCGACGGTCGCGGCGCGTTCATCGCGTTGACCGCAACCGGCCGGAGCGCCATAGAGGCCGCAGCGCCGCAGCACGTGGACGCCGTCCGGGAGAACTTCATCGACCTCCTGACCGAACATGAGATCGATGTTCTCGCGACGATCACCGACCGGGTGTTAGACCACCTCAAGCAGGAGGATCCGCCCTGTGATCCTGACGGTGGCGTGGATCAAGCACGGCACGGCGATTCTCACCGCGTCACATCGGATCAATAGGGTAGATATTCCAGACCCTGACCGTACGAACGGGAGTTGAACCGTGCAGCTTGTAGCCATCGTGGGTTCTTTGGCGATGTCGGTGGTTGCGGTCGCCCTTTTCGGCACCGCGATCGGCCGCATCGTCTCGGTGGTCAAGCTGGGACAGCCGGCGGCACATCGCCATGACGACAGGGGCGCCCGCTGGGCCACGATGTTGAAGGAGACGCTGGGCCACACCAGAATGCTCCAATGGACGGCCGTAGGCATCGGCCACTGGTTCCTCTTCGTGGGCTTCGGCCTGCTGTTCTTCACTCTGCTGACCGCTTATGGGCAGTTGTTCGAACCCCACTTCTCCCTGCCGGTCTTCGGCACCTTCTTCATGTACGAGTGGGCATCTGAGTTCTTCGCCGTGGTCATGTTGTTTGCCATCCTCGGGTTCATCGCCTACCGAGCAACGCGGCCCAGGCAGCGCGAGCGGGGTCCTAGAGGGCGGTTCTATGGCTCGACTATGTGGCAGGGCTTCTTCGTTGAATTCGTCATCTTGACCGTTGCCTTGTGCATCATCACCCTGCGCGGGGCGGAGTATGCGCTGGCGCAGTATGGCGCCGATCCCGAGCATGCGTCCGCCGCGCACTTCCCGTTCACTGCCTGGCTGGGTCAGCTGTTGAACGGTATGTCGGAGGGTGGCCTCGCGCAGCTGATTTGGGTCACCGCGATGATCAAGATCGTCACCTCGATGGTCTGGCTCATCGTCCTCGCGCTGAACACGACGATGGGGGTCGCGTGGCACCGGTTCACGGTGTGGCCGAACATCTGGTTCAAGCGCTACGCCGACGGTCGGCCGTCGTTGGGCGCGCTCGAGCCGATGATGGCCGGCGGCCAGCCGATTGACTTCGAGAACTTCGACGAGCTTGACGAGGACACCGCCTTTGGAGTGGGCAAGATCGAGGACTTCACCTGGAAGGGGTTGCTCGACTTTTCGACGTGCACCGAGTGTGGTCGCTGCCAGTCGCAGTGTCCGGCCTGGAACACCGAGAAGCCGCTGTCGCCGAAGCTGTTCATCACGAACCTGCGTGACCACGCCTACGCGAAAGCGCCTTATCTGTTGGCCGACGAGGCCGACCGCGAGACGTTGCCCGAGGCTGTCAGGGCGGAGGCGGAGCGGGAGTTGGTCGGCGCCACCGTGGGTGACCCGGCCCTGCCTTCGGCTGGTGCGGTGATCGACCCCGACGTGTTGTGGTCGTGCACGTCGTGTGGCGCGTGCGTGCAGCAGTGCCCGGTCGACATCGAGCACGTCGACCACATCATGGACATGCGTCGCTACCAGGTGCTGGTCGAGTCGAGCTTCCCAGCCGAGCTCAACCAGCTGTTCAAAGGCCTGGAAAACAAGGGCAATCCGTGGAACATGGCACCGTCTGCCCGGATGGACTGGGCCAAGGACCTGCCGTTCGAGGTCAAGCAGGTGGGTTCCGATGTCGCGAGCCTCGATGAGGTCGAGTGGCTGTTCTGGGTCGGCTGTGCGGGCGCCTACGAGGACCGAGCGAAGAAGACCACCCGGGCAGTCGCCGAGCTGCTCCACCAGGCGGAGGTGTCCTTCGCAGTCCTTGGTGACGGTGAGACCTGCACAGGAGATCCCGCGCGCCGCTCCGGCAACGAGTTCGTCTTCCAGCAGCTGGCGATGCAGAACGTCGAGGTGTTCAAGGAGACCAAGGTCAAGAAGGTGGTGTCGACCTGTGCGCACTGCTTCAACACCCTCAAGAACGAATACAGCCAACTGGGAGTGAAGCTCGAGGTGGTCCATCACACCCAGCTGCTCAACCGGCTCGTCCGCGAGGGCAAACTCACCCCGGTGGCGCCTGAAGCCGGTGCTGCCAATGGCCACACCATCACCTATCACGACCCGTGCTTTCTGGGCCGCCACAATCAGGTCTACCAGCCGCCACGGGAGCTGCTGTCGGTGATCTCCGGCGCCGACTTCAAGGAGATGCCCCGCAACGGCGAACGATCTTTCTGCTGCGGCGCGGGTGGGGCTCGCATGTGGATGGAAGAGAAGGTCGGCGAGCGCATCAACGTCAACCGCACCACCGAAGCGGTCGAGACCGGCGCTGACCAGATCGCGACCGGCTGCCCGTTCTGCCGCGTCATGCTCTCGGACGGTCTCACAGCCAAGCAAGCCGACGGCACCGCGCGCGAGGAAGTCGAGGTGCTCGATGTGGCACAACTCTTGCTGGCATCGGTTCAACGCAAGCCAGCCGACGCCATACCCCGTGAGGATCCTCAGCCTGAGTCTCCGGAATAAAGAGTCATGTTTGAGACTTGAGGAGATGTAGTTGCCATGTCAACTATTGGACCATCGCTACTCACTGAGGAGACGTTCAGGATGCAATTCGGAATCTTCACCGTCGGAGACGTGACACCCGATCCGACGACCGGGCGCGCGCCATCCGAGGCAGAGCGGATCAAGGCGATGGTGACGATTGCGTTGAAGGCCGAAGAGGTGGGTCTGGACGTTTTCGCGACGGGTGAACACCACAACCCGCCGTTCGTCCCGTCCTCGCCGACGACGATGCTCGGTTACATCGCTGCTCGGACTGACCGGCTCATCCTCTCGACGTCCACCACCCTGATCACGACGAACGACCCCGTCAAGATCGCCGAAGACTTCGCCATGTTGCAGCACCTCGCGGATGGCCGCGTCGACCTGATGATGGGCCGCGGCAACACCGGCCCGGTGTACCCGTGGTTCGGCCAAGACATCCGCGAGGGCATTCCGCTCGCCATCGAGAACTATCACCTGCTGCGCCGGCTGTGGCGAGAGGATGTCGTCAACTGGGAGGGCAAGTTCCGCACTCCGCTGCAGTCCTTCACTTCGACCCCGCGGCCGCTGGACGGCGTACCCCCGTTCGTGTGGCACGGATCCATCCGCAGCCCCGAGATTGCAGAGCAAGCGGCGTACTACGGTGACGGCTTCTTCGCCAACCACATCTTCTGGCCGAAGGACCACTACCAGCGGTTGATCGCCCTCTACCGGCGGCGCTTCGAGCATTACGGTCATGGCCAAGCCGATCAGGCCATCGTTGGGCTCGGCGGACAGGTCTTCATGCGCAAGGACTCCCAGGCCGCGGTGCGGGAGTTCCGGCCGTACTTCGACAACGCTCCGGTCTACGGGCACGGCCCCTCGTTGGAGGAGTTCATGGAACAGACGCCGCTGACGGTCGGCAGCCCGCAAGAGGTCATCGAGAAGACGTTGACGTTCCGCGAGTACTTCGGTGACTACCAGCGTCAGCTCTTCTTGATGGATCACGCCGGATTGCCGCTCAGGACAGTCCTGGAACAACTCGACCTGCTGGGCGAGGAGGTCGTGCCCGTCCTGCGCAGGGAGCTCGACGCGCTCCGGCCAGCCCATGTGCCCGAGGCGCCGACACATGCGAGCCTCAAGGCGGCAGCGGCGGCAGCCGAGGGCCCCAGCGATCGCGCAAGTCACGACCTGATGCAGGTGGTCCGATGACCAGCCGCAAGCTCGTCACGATCTCTGCGGGTCTGAGTCAGCCCTCGTCGACGCGGCTGCTGGCTGACCAGCTCACCGCGGCGGCGAAGCGGATGCTAGGGAACCAACGAGTCGAAGCAGTCGTTGACATCATCGAGCTGCGCGACCAAGCCCACGACGTGACCAACAAGCTCGTGACCGGTCTCGGCAGCCCCCGCTTGAACGAGACCATCGACAGCGTGGCGCGGGCCGATGGCCTCATCGTGGTGAGTCCGATCTTCAACGCCTCATACAGCGGCCTGTTCAAGTCCTTCTTCGACGTCTTGGAGGCCGACTCGCTCGCCGGGAAACCGGTGTTGATCGCTGCCACGGGCGGCACGGCACGGCACTCGCTTGCGCTCGAGCACGCTCTGCGGCCGATGTTCGCGTATCTCAGGGCAGTCGTCGTGCCGACGGCGGTCTTCGCCGCAGCAGAGGACTGGGGATCAGAGGGCAGCGGGGGTCTGTCGCTGGCCAAGCGGATCGACCGGGCTGCCGGTGAGCTGGCCGCCCTCATGCACGCCCACACTTTCGACGGCCCGGCCGATCCATTCGACGGCCCGACGCCATTCGAACAACTCCTAGCGGGCAGGTAACGCCTCACCCGCCGCCGCACGGACTGGGTCAGCCGCCGTACGACGCGTGCCGTCACGCAGCGCCCAGCCGCTCGCCACGACGAGCCAGACGATGAAGATGAGCTGGAGAGTGTTGAAGGCTGCGGGCACAGCGATGCCCACTTCCAGCGCGACTCCGGAGACGACTGCCCAGCCGGCCAGCCACTGCGGCATGGTGCCAGCCACAAGGGCGGCAATCCCGAGCAGCAGGACGAAGAGGCCGTCGAGTGCCCAGCTCAGCCCATACGCGGCCTCGTTGAGGTCGAACAGAGCCGTAACCGTGCCCGCGTCGTAGCGGTCGGTATGCAGACGCGCGACCAACGCCGGGCGAAAGGACGCCACCTTCACGGCCGCCGAGAGCACGGCGAGCGACACCACAG
>JACCZJ010000151.1 GCA_013696065.1 Nocardioidaceae bacterium | reverse complement strand
TAGGGCTGATGCGCTTTCAACTGTTCGCCGCCATGCTCGGCGTAGGCGTCGACGGTTGTCTGGGTCGCCTGGAAATCGAGGTAGCGGCTGAACGTCCACTTCTGGGCGGTGTCGTATTCGAACCGGTCGGTCCGCCACAGGTCGAAGTTGAGCGCAAAGTCGCGCAACACGATGAGCGCGTAGTCGACTGGTTGCTCGCGGATCGCCTCCAGAGCGAATTCGCCCATCGCCTGGTCCGGCGTCGTGCCGGGTGGAGGTTCCAGCTGCGGCAGGGTTCTCTCGTCATGCCACACGTAGTACGTCGGCTCGAGCCGCTCCCCGAGCGGTTCGACCGGGCAAAGCACCCGCTCGTAGTCCGGCACCGACAGCCGGGAGCAGTCCACGAACGTCGTCGTGCGCAGGTACAGCGATTTGCCGCCGAACTCAGCGAGGGCGTAGGCGCCGCGCTCTGAGTGATACCAGGTCGCGTATGCACCGACTGGAATCGCGAACCCCAGGACGAGCGCCGCCACGGCCGCCAGCCGCCTCCGCCAGCCATCGCCGACGAACAGGCAGTAGGCCAATCCCGCCAGGACGAGTGGCTCGCCGACCAGCCGGACGGTCGCCGACGCTCCGAGGAGCAGCCCGGCTGCGAGAGCGACACTCGGAGTCGGTCGGCGGCGCCAGCCGAGCACCGCGACGGCCAGCATCAGCAGCAGCTCGAACAGCTGGTCACTGTGCGCGGAGTGCTCCAAGAGCAGTTGCAAGGCATCGAACAGCACTGGCAGCGACGCCAACGTCGCCGGCCATCGGCGAACCCCCCATCGCCGCAGCAGCGAATACATCAAAACCGCCGTCGTCAGTCCCATCAGGTGCTGTGTCGCCACGACCGCGGACACGCTTTCAGTCAGCCAGGACAGTGGATAGAGCAGGAGCAGCCCGTAGCCGGCGGGGCGATCATCCCTGGGCTGGAACGTGTCCAGAAAAGACAAGTACAAGGGCCCGTCGCTGAACACCAGCGCCGGAGTGAAGGCAAGCATCACGACGACGCGCACCAATGCGCCGAGCAGCAGAGCTATCAGGAAAGGGCGATGCTCGGTGAACCAGCCGTGCCAGCCGTCGACCCGCGGAGTGTCATCGACGGATTGCCGAACCGCCGACGACATCCTCAACGGCCCGAAGACAGCGGCGAGCCCACGGAATCGAGACTTCTCGACATAGCCGGTGCGCGTTCCCTGGCCGGTGCTGGACATCCCTCGCGCCACCAGGTGCCCAGCACGACGCGGGCGTAGCGCAGGCCGTAGATCAGGTTGCCGCCCTTCTTGGTGCTGCCCGCGGCGCGCATATGCATGGTCCCCGGTACCTCGAGGATTCGGTAGCCGTGCGAGTGCGCCCCAATAAGCAGCTCGGCCGACTGATATTGCGCTTGGTTGAGGGTGACGGTCGCGGTAACCTGCGCCCGCATTGCCCGCAGGCCAAAGGATGTGTCGGTCAGCCTCTCGCCGGTGAGCGCGCTCACGATCCACGCGAACACGTACACCCCGGCACGGCGGAAACGATCGATTGTGTGTTGGCGACCGAGTCTGCGCGAGCCGGTGACAAAGTCAGCGGCTCCCTCGAGCAGAGGAGTCAAAACCGTGGGGAAGTCGGCGGTGTCGTACTGAGCATCGGCATCGGTGGTGATGATGTACTGCGCGCCATGGTCTCGCGCGACCCGGTAGCCCAACCGCATCGCCGCGCCCTGTCCCCTGTTGACGGGGCAGCTCACGACGTACACCCGGTTGCTTGCTTTCGCCGCGTCGGCGGTGCCGTCGGTGCTGCCGTCATCGACGACCACGACATCAGCAGCTAATCCGCATACGGTCGACGGCATGCTGGAGAGGACACGCGGAAGGCCGGTGGCCTCGTTGTATGCCGCGATGACGACGACCACCGGCGCGAGTGCCGGCTCGGCGTACCTGTCGCGAAAGGCGCCGAGTGCGGCGCGGTCCACGTCGTCGATCTGCGGTTGGCTGGCCGCTGAGGCGCGCCGACCACGCAAGAGCGCCGTCAACCCGAGAGCGGCTGCCGCAGGCCACAGCACAAGGGCGGGAAGCTGATCGCGCCCATTGAGGTCTGCGGCGCCCGACCCGGCGAGGAGTATGCCGGCAGGGACGAGAGCAGTCAGCAGGCACACCGACCGCATGCCGGAGGACCCAGCCCGCCCGAGGCCCAAGCCGGCGAGCACCCCGACGAGCGGACCGACGAGCAGCAACCGGCCAGGCAGATGCGCAAAACCCTGATACTTCGCCAGCGCGTCAGCGGCGGGCTGAGTGACCTCGAGCTGCTCGCCCCCGTGATCGGAGTACAGGTCGCCCACCGGGGATGCCCCAGGGGGCAGGTAGCTGCTGAATTGCCACGTCTCCACGCCGGGATCGTCGCCGGTTTGGAGCTGAGCGAAGGCATCCTCACCCTGCTCCTGGTGATACCACGCGACATAGGGTCCGACCGATAAGCCCAAGCCGATCATGACCACCGAGGCAGCAACGAACCGGCTGCGCCAGGTCGCACCTGTGAGCAGCACCATGGCCACGGCCCCCATGATGAGCGGCACACCCATCGGCCGCACCGTGGCCGCGACTCCGAGCAAGATCCCGCCGGTGAGCGCCGCTACGAGCCCTGGTCGCGCCTGCCAGCAGAGCGCCAACACGGCCACGGCCAGCAAGAAGCCGAAGAACGTGTCGGGGAGCACGAGGTGTTCGCTCGCCAGCTCGCGGGGGTCCAGGAGGACCGGCAGCGTGGCCAGCGCGGCAAACCAGCGCCATACCCCCCAGCGCGCCAGCAGGAGGTAGACGACAATCCCCGTGGCCAGGCCCAGCAGATGCTGCGCGACCACAACGGGTGTCAGCGCGTCAGTGAACCATGAGAGTGGCGTGAGTTCGAAGAGTGCGTAGCCGACGGGGTGCGCAGTTCCCGGAGTCACGCCGTCGAGAATGGACAGGTGGGCGTCCGACTCCTCGACAACCAACGCTGGGCGGAAAGCCACCAGAGCCACGATGCGCAGGGCTAGGCCAGCAAGCAGGACCGTGAGGAAAGCCGCGTGCTGCCGGCACCACGCCAGCTGAAAACTCGCACCTAGGTCCGCCCGGGCCCCCGGTCGGGACGACTTGACCGTCGGGGTGCGAGGCGGGGACTGCTCGACGAGGGTGGCAGTCGAGCCTGCCCGACGTTCGGAGGTCACGCTGGGCTCCGAAGTGGACGCTTCGTCGCCGGGAGCACTGCTAGACCCGGGCATCGTCTCGGCCCTGCATCGTGGGCGAAGGATCGAAGTCTGCCCACGCGTCGCGCATCCCGTCGACGAGTGTGACGCTGGGCGCGTAGCCGCGGCTTCGGGCTCGGGTGATATCGACGACCACTGCGGGCATCTCGCCGGGCTTGGCAGCTACCCGCACGGCCTCAATCGGCAGCCCCGTGGCATCCCGAGCGGCCTGCGCGATTTCATTGACCGAGTAGGAGCGGGCCCCGCCGATAATCACCGGACCACTCGGCCAGTCGTGTACGGCGGACACGATCGCCCGCGCCGCGTCACCGACGTGGACCAAGTCGCGGCGCTGCTCGCCGTCTCCATAAATCTGCACCTGGCCACCACCTGCGGCGGCCCGCAACAGCCTGGGCACGAAACTGTCCTTGTGCACCATGCCACGGCCGTAGACGTTGGTCAGCCGGACGGCAGGGGTGCGCAACGCGTATGCACCGGCGTATCCACACAGCAGCATCTCCGCGGCGGCCTTGGTGCCGCCGTACGGCGTGAGCGGTGCTAGCGGCAGGTCCTCGGTGATGGCTGCGTGTCCGACGTTGCCCACCACGGCATTGGTCGAGGCGAGCACGAACGTGTCGACGCCGCGCTGACGAGCGAGCTCCAGCAAGGCAGCGGTCATTTCGACATTGGTGCGGTGCACGTGGGCTGGCTGCTCGATGGACCCCAGCACTGAGGTCGCTGCGGCCAGGTGCACGATCGCACCTATCTCTGATGTCACTGCGTCCTCGCGCACCCGAGGCTCACACAAGTCTCCGGTCACTGTCTGAACAGCGGGGTCCGGAAAGTCGTTCAGGTCGGCCACGATGACCTGGTGACCTGCCTCCCGCAGGGAGGAGACGACATGTCGGCCGATGAATCCCGAGCCTCCGGTGACCAGGACCCGCCAACCGGTCGGGGGGTCGACGGCCGCCGGGCTCCGGCTCACGACCGAGTGACGGGCAGATTACTCGTCTGGCGCCAGTTGATAGACGGTTGCAGGGCAGCAGGATCCACCCGCTCCTGGTGCTTCTCGATGATGCCGAACAGCGAGGTGAGCAGCGTGTCGGAGAGCAGATGCGGCTTGAGGCCGAGGCCCTCCAGCGCGGTGTGCACGAACGAGTAGTGGTGGTTCTCCACCTCGACACGTGGGTTGTCGATGAAGTCCACGTCGACCTGGCCGGGGAAGGTATTCGCGACGATCTTTGCCATCTCCGCGAGGGAGAAACTCTCGGTGGCCTGGTTGAATACCCGGAACTCTCCGGCACCGGCCGGGGTTTCGCAGGCCAACCTGATGCACTCGACTGTGTCGCGGATGTCGATCACCGCCCGGGTCTGCGTGCCGCCGCCATACACCGACATCGGCAATCCGAGAACGGCCTGGATGGCGAAGCGGTTGAGCACGGTGCCGAACACTGCGTCGTAGTCGAAGCGCGTGACCAATCTCTCGTCGAGCGCCGTCTCGGTCGTCTCCTGGCCGTAGACGATGCCTTGGTTGAGGTCGGTCACCCGCAAACCCCAGATCCGGCAGCCGAACTCCAAGTTGTGACTGTCGTGCACCTTAGACAGGTGATAGAAGGAGCCTGGTCGCTTGGGAAAGAGCATCCGGTCGGTGCGACCCTTGTGGGTCACCTCGAGCCAGCCCTCCTCGATGTCGATGTTGGGCGTGCCGTACTCGCCCATTGTCCCGAGCTTGACGAGGTGAATGTCCCGGTTGATCTCGCCGATCGCAAACATCACATTGAGCGTGCCGATGACGTTGTTGGTCTGCGTGTAGACGGCGTGCTTGCGGTCGATCATGGAGTACGGCGCGGCCCGCTGCTCGGCGAAGTGCACGATAGCCTCGGGCTCGAAGCCACGAATCGTTGCATAGGCGAATTCGGCGTCTAACAGGTCTCCGGGGTAGATCGCGATAGTTTTGCCGCTGATCTCCCGCCATGCCTGGACCCGGTTCTGCAGCGTTTCGATCGGAACCAGGCTGCCCGTTCCGAGCTCATGGTCGTACTGCCGCCGCGCGGCATTGTCCAATACGCCGACATCGTGGCCCTGACCGGACAGATACATCGCCGTCGGCCAGCCTAGATAGCCGTCACCACCCAGGACGAGGATTCGCATCGATGAAACGCCTTTCAGGCCATTGTCGGTGTGCCGCCGTGCGCGGCGCGCCTCGTCTTGGGAGCATATCTTGCGGTCCGGTGAGAGCACCAAGCCACGCTGAATGGTGAAGCGATTCACCCGGCCGTGAGGCGGCTGAGGGCTAAATGCCAGGGTAGTGGACGTGATCTGGGCGGGGTATGCCGGTCAGCGCTTGAGGCAGGTGTCCGAAGCAGACGTCGTGGCCGGTCGATACTCCTGCGCGAGCAGGAAGGAAATACGCCCTCGCGCCTGGTTCGGCAGACAGACCAGGTCAACATCCAGCAGCGTCAGCGCGCGAGCGACCTCCGCTTCATCAGCCCCGGCGATACGACGGTCCGTGAACTCGATCAGGGTCAGGCGTTCGGCGTAGTGAAAGCCCGGTTCGTCGCGCAGGTAGTCCATGAAGTAGTCGCGCGGTGCGACTGTCTTGACCCGGGTGGTCAACACGTCGATGGTAATGGCGAGTTCCTCGGGCGCCAAGATGACGTCACCAGGGCTGGCTGCATCGATGGCTTGCTGGGCGGAGACGATGGATTCAGGTCCCCTTTGCCAATGCGGAGGCTGCTTCAAGGACACGTTGTTGCGCTCGGACCAGATCGGTAGCCCGAACAGGACAAGCGCGAGGACGAGAGCCAACGGACCAGCTGCCTGGAGGCTGCGACGGGTCCGGTACGTCGCCATCCGCGCCGCGAGCACACCGATGAGCGCGGCGATCGACGCTACCCAAGACACCCGCCACAGCGTCGGGCCGAGGCCCACCAGGTCAAAGGACAGATGGGTCACGCCCGGCACGAAGGTCACCCCGGTGACAAACGTCAGGAGACCCGTCGTCACTCGCGCGCTGGGGTGCGGGATGAGCAGCGCTCCCATCAGCACCGCGAACACCGCGATGAGCGCGAGCGGGCCGTCTCGGAAGATTTCGTGACCGAACCATGCTGGGTCGAACCGCACCGGTCCCCGGGATTCGAACATGTCCGCGGAGTGACCGCCCACCGCGACCGTCACTGCTCCCGCCGCTAGCGGGTAGACGCCCATCGCCGCGAATCCGAGCAGCGCCCGTCCTGGCTGGCGCAGGATCAGCGGCGCAGCTCCGGCCAGCGCCACCAGTGGCACGAGGAACATCGCGGAGGTGGTCAGTCCGACCGCCGCCGCGCCACCGGCGAACAACCACCAGGCGTGAACTCGGGTCGGCCGCTCTACGTACCGGAGGGCGTAGACCAACAGCAGGGGCAGCAGCAAGCACAGCAAGATGACCTTGCCCTGCCAGAGCCGGATCAAGAACAGGTTGCCTGGCGCCGCATACCCCGGCCCTCCGTCGAAGAGCAGGAACACAAGACCCACCGACAGCGCCACCCCCACCGCTTTGACCCGCCATGCCCGCAATAGCCGCCACAGCGCGAGCACAGACAAGAACGTCGCCACCGGAGGCACGAACAGGTACACCACCGACGCCGCGTGTACCCCGACCAGCCGAGCCAGCGTTCCCATCAGTGCGTCGTACGAAGCCATGGGCGGCCAACTGGACATGGGAAACACCAGGTCGGAGAAGATGGTGTCGCGGAGGGGAAAGGTGCCGTGGTCGACCACCCATTGCGACAGATTGACGTAGTAGAGATCATCTGGGTTGGGCCACAGCGTGAACATCGACAGCACCGCCAGCGCCGTCGCCCAGGCCAGTGCCACCACCGTGTCTGTCAACCTCCTCGGCCCGACGGCTTCAACCTCGTGGCCTGGCGGGTCTGCAGCCCCAGCGCGGGTGAGGCGCAGCACCGCCCATACCGTGCCGGCGGCAGCTGCAATGAGCCACAAGGCTGCGACCGCCCCCCAGCTGCCGTTGACTGCAGTGAGCCCGGCAGCGGCCATACCCGACGCCACTGTGGTGACGATCAGGACGAGGTCGGTAGTCGTCGCCTCAGCGCGCGTCGTACGGTCGGGAGCTACCTCCACCAGTTCTCGGGCCTGCGAGGATCCGGCCCGTCGGTGATACGCCCTCCACGACAGTCCACCCCAGCCCGCCAGCGCGAGCACCTCAAGGCCGACGGCCCAACGCACGTCGAGCCGCAACAGCAGGCAGACGTGGTAGACGACTGTCCAGGTGGCCAGTACGACGACGGTCACATCGAGCACGAGGTCGCAGCCACGGGTCAATCGAGGCGTGCCCGTTCGTGGCTCGGGTGGGACCATGTCCGGCGTCCGCGGTGACGGAGTCCGCGTCGGCATGGGCGCTACTCCTGCGCCACCTAGGTGTTCGGTCCTCGTC
>JACCZJ010000147.1 GCA_013696065.1 Nocardioidaceae bacterium | reverse complement strand
CCAACTCCCCCTTGTGTGCCTGGGAAACATAGACATGGACGGTATTGCTCATCACGACCGTGTCCAGCACCTGGTCGAGCAGCTCAGACACCGACGCCTGCAGGGGATGGCTCTGCACCGGCAGCCGCACGCCAAGCTTGGCCGCCAGCACGCTGGAATGTCCGGCCGCGCACAATGCCGTCCGACCCGCACTGATCAGGCCCCGGTTGGTCTTCACTCCGACCACGCGGTTTCCGTCGGTGATGAAGTCGAGGACCTCACAGCCTTGGACGATGTCGACGCCCATCGCGTGCGCGCCTCTGGCGTAGCCCCACGCGACCCAGTCGTGCTTGGCGATCCCGGCGCGCGGCTGGAAAGTCGCGCCCCACACGGGATAGCGGACGTCGTCGGATGCGTTGAGGATGGGGACGAGTTTGCGCACCTCCTCGGTGGTCAGCCACTCGGCGTCCACCCCGTTGAGCTGGTTGGCATTGACGCGTCTCTTGGCCTCTCGTACGTCACCGAGATTGTGGGCGAGGTTGAGCACGCCTCGCTGGCTGAACAGCACCTCGCAGCCGAGGTCATCCTCGAGTCCCTCCCAGAGCTTGAGCGAGTGCTCGTAGATCGCCGCGCTCTCGTCCCAGAGGTAGTTCGAGCGGATGATCGTGGTGTTCCGGGCCATGTTGCCGCCCGCCAGCCACCCGCGCTCGAGCACGGCCACATTGGTGATGCCATGATTCTTCGCCAGGTAGTAGGCGGTGGCGAGACCATGGCCCCCGCCACCGATGATGACGACGTCGTATGACGACTTGGGCTCGGCGTCCGCCCACAAGAAGTCCGGCAGATCAGGCAAGCGCTCGGGTTCGTTCATCGCAGGTCCCCACCAATCCTACGAGCGCAGCCGTGACATCGACGGGTCGACGATCGGCTCCTCCGAGACGGTGGCCTTGACCCGGTCGGCGAAATAGCCAATCTCGACGGACTTGCCGGGGATTGCCAGCTCAGCGGGCAACCACGCGTAGGCGATTCCAATCCCCGCTGTGTAGCCGTATGCCGCACTGGTCACGTAGCCGACCACGTCGTCACCCGCAAAGACAGGTTCCTTGCCCATGACGACGCCGCGTGAATCGTCGACCGTCAAGCAGGCAAGGCGTTTCGTGGGGCTCCTGCTGGCCAAACCTTCCAGTGCGGACTTGCCGATGAAGTCGCCCTTGTCCATCCTGACAGCGAACTCCAATCCCGCCTCCGCGGGAGTGTGGTCTGGCGTCATGTCAGCGCCGAACGAGCGGTAGCCCTTCTCCAGCCGCAAGCTCGTGAAGGCTCCCCTCCCCGCTGCGAAGATGCCGTGCTCTTGGCCCGCGTCCCACAAGGTGTGCCAGAGCTTTGAGCCCATGTCGGCTGTGGTGTAGAGCTCCCAACCCAGCTCTCCGACATACGACAGGCGCATCGCTGTGACAGGCACCATGCCTACGTACAGCTGCTGAGCGCGGAAGTATTTGAAGGCTGCGTTGGAGACGTCGGCGGACGTTAAGGGTTGCAGCACGTCACGCGCGTGCGGCCCCCACAGACCGAGGCAGCAGGTGCCCCCGGTGATGTCGCTGACGAGGGCGGAGCCGTCCTCAGGCAGATGACGTTGGAACCAGTCGAGGTCGAGGTTGCCGTTTGCCCCGACCTGATAATGCTGCGGCCCCAGCCTCGCCACAGTGACATCGCTGCGGATTCGGCCTCGCTCGTCGAGGAGCAGACAGTAGGTGACGGCACCGATGGACTTGTCGACGTTGCCGGTCGACACACGCTGCAGGAACTCTGTCGAGCCAGGCCCTCGAACCTCGAGCCGCTTGAGCGCGGTCATGTCATACAGGGCGACGGTTTCGCGGGTGGCTTGGGCCTCCGCCCCGACGATCGGTGACCAGTAGCGAGCTGCCCAGTCATTCGGCGTGGGGATGTGACGCCCTTCGAGGAGGCCGGCGTTGGCCGCGAGCCACTGCGGTCGCTCCCAGCCGGATGCCTCCAGCATCTGCCCGCCGAGCTCGAGATGCCTTGTATAGAAGGGGCTCGTGCGCAACGGCCGCGGGTCTGCCATCGGTTGCAGCGGATGCATGATGTCGTAGACCTCGACGAAGTTCTGGCAGTCGCGGGCCATCACATAGTCGGGCGCTAGCTGATGCGCCTCGAAGCGGTTGACGTCGCACTCGTGCACGTCGTACGACGATTGGCCCTCGACCAGCCACTCCGCTACGGCCCGCGCGACCCCAGCCGAGTGCGTCACCCAGACAGCCTCGGCGACCCAGAACCCTTTCACCTGCGACGACTCCCCGATCAAGGGGAAGCCGTCGGTCGTGAACGAGAACAAGCCGTTGAAGCCTTCGGTGATATCCGCCTCGTCGAGGGCGGGGATGAGCTTGCGGCTCTCCTGCCAGGCCGGCGCGAAGTCGTCAGGAGTGAACTCGAGAACGCTGGGCATCACACCATCGCGGAAGTGGGTCGCGATGTCCGACACGTCGACTGGCATCGGGTCGTGACCGTAATAGCCCACGATCAGCTGGTCGTAGTTGTCGCGGTAGTAAAGATCTTGGTCCTGGTGGCGCAGGATCGGGCGGACCGCCTCTGCAACCTGTCCGGCTAACGCTGGGACCGGCCCGGTCCAGGCCAGCTGGTGTGCCAACGGAGTCAGCGGGAGCGTCATCCCCACCATGGCCGCTACCTTCTGCCCCCAGATGCCGGCACAGCACAACACGATGTCGGCGGCGAAGTCTCCAAGGCTGGTGGAGACGCCGGTGACAGCACCATCCTTGGTGTTGACAGCCAGCACCTCGCACTCGGCGACGAAGCGGGCACCCCGATCGATAGCTCGCCGCCCCTGTGCCTCGATCGCCCGTACCGCCTTGGCCAGCCCGTCGGTTGGGATCAGCAGGCCACCGAGCACCTGTCCCTCATCGAGGATCGGGTAATGCTCCAGACACTCGGCGGTGCTGAGGACCGTCGAATGCACACCCCAGGAGGCCAACCAACCGTGCCGTCTGTGGAGGTCTTCCAACCGCTCGGGCGTGGTCGCGACCTCCAGCCCTCCCACTTGTAGGAAGCAGGGCTCGCCGTCGAGGTCGAGACTGCGCAGCTTCTCGACCGTGTAGGTGGCGAACTCGGTCATCGTCTTCGAGCCGTTGGCCTGGAACACGAGTCCAGGCGCATGAGAACTCGAACCACCGGCCGCCCACAGCGGTCCTTGGTCGAGCACGGTGACGTCGGTCCAGCCGCGCGCAGTCAACTCGTCTGCGACGGCTGCACCGACGACACCAGCTCCGATGACGACCACACGCTGCTGGCCTGTCATGTGCACTACTTCCTTATCTCAGAGCAGAGACGAAAAGGTCACGCGCCCAGCCAGGCTTCGACCTTGTCGGGGTTTTCCTCGATCCACTTGGCCGCAGCTTCTTCCGGGGACATGCCGTCCGCTGAGATGTACTTGGCGACCAGATTTTGGTCTTCGTTGGTCCACTGGAAATTCTTAACCAGGTCGACAGCCGTGCTGTCCGAGGTCGACCACTCCGTCGCCACGATCTTCTTAAGCTCGGTGTTCGGGTAGTCGCAGGCCACCTCTTCCTCGTTGTCCTGGCAGCCCTCCTCGTAGGGCGGCAGGGCAACCTTGACGAGTGGCACCTCGGACATGAACCATTGCGGCTCATAGAAGTAGCCGATCAGCGGTTCCTTGTTCTCCTCCGCCTTGCGGAAGGCCTCGATGGAGGCAGCCTCGCCGCCCGCGAATACCACCTCGAAGTCCAAGTCGAGGTTCTTCACGATGGCCTCGTCGAACTGCACGAACGAGGGGTCGCTGCCGAGGAACTGCCCGGCGTCGCCAGACTCCGACGTCTTGAACATATCGGCGTATTTGTTGAGATTTTCCCAGTTGGTGATGTCAGGATACTTCGCAGCCAGCCACGGCGGTACGTACCACCCGATAATGCCGATATTCCCGGTCGGG
>JACCZJ010000135.1 GCA_013696065.1 Nocardioidaceae bacterium | reverse complement strand
AAGGGGAAACACCCGGCTCCATTCCGAACCCGGAAGTTAAGCTCTTCAGCGCCGATGGTACTGCACACGGGAGTGTGTGGGAGAGTAGGACGTCGCCGGACTAGATTTGTTGAGGGCCGCCTTCGGGCGGCCCTCAACTTTTGTCTCGTTCGGCCCCGTTCGCCCGAGAGATCCCCACTTGAAGGAGCAACACATGGCGACGAACCGTCCTCGCCGGCCAGGGGGCGACGACGATCGGCGTTCTCCGCAGCAACGGCCAGGCAGCGACCCCAAGAACACTCGCGGCGGGAGCTCCACTCGGGGTAGATCCGCAGCGGGCGACAGCAGCGATCGACCTCAGCGACCAGGTCGGGACTCCTCGCAGAAATTTCAGACGCCCACCCCGGGTGGCAGTGGGTCACCGCGAGCAAAGCGGAGCGCCACGGGGGACCAGGGGCGCGGCACGCCTCCCCGCAGGCCAGACCGTGACCTCTCGAAGGGTCGATCCCGCAGCATGGCCGGCCAATGGCGGCGTGACGACTTGTCGGCCGTCGAGCGCACCGCCGTACAGGCTGAATACGACGGACCACCGTTGCCCGAACACATCACTGGCGCCGAGATCGACAAGACGGTGAGTAACCAGCTCAAGTCGCTCCCGGAGAAGCTCGCGGTGCGCGTAGCCCGTCACCTCGTGGCTGCAGGGGAGCTCATCGACAGCGATCCCGAGGTCGCGTATCAGCACACGTTGGCTGCCCGCGCCCGCGCGGCGCGAGTCAGCGTGGTACGTGAAGCGAGCGGCGAGGCCGCCTATGCAGCCGGTAGGTTCAGGGAAGCACTGACGGAGTTCAAGGCGGCCCGACGCATGAGTGGGAGCCCCATATATCTGCCCATGATGGCCGATTGCGAACGGGCACTCGGCAGGCCAGAGCGGGCTCTTAAGCTCGCCAGAGACCCAGCGGTGATCGACTTGGACGAGTCTGGGCAGATCGAAATGAGGATCGTGGAGTCCGGTGCGCGCCGTGACCTCGGTGAGCACTCAGCAGCCATCCGTACCCTGGAGGGTCGGGAGCTTCGCAGCCGCTCCAGGTCTTCTTGGGCGCCGCGGCTGCGTTATGCATACGCCGAGGCGTTGTTGGCAGACGGGCAGGTCGATGCGGCTCACGAATGGTTTGAGCGGGCAGCGGGCGTGGATACCGACGGGTACACCGATGCTGCCGAGCGCGTGGCTCAGCTCGAGGGCCTAGAAATCATCGACACGTTGGACACCGATGACATTGAAAGCGACACTGACGACGCTTCGTGAAGCGTCGAGAATGCCCGGACGCAGAGCCGGGTAGGCGCGGGCTAGCTCCGACGCTGCTCGGCGTGGCGAAACAACGTGGCGAAACGTCGTGCCTTGTCCACAGCCTTGACTCCATGCGGGGCGATCCACAGCCCGCTCCCGAGAGCGCCCTCATTGCCTCCTCCTGCCACACACTCGAGGCAGGAGGTCAAAGTGGTCTTGGATTCAGTCAGCGAACCGGGCTCGTGTAACGAAGTGATCTTGCGTGGACGCGTTGCGGCAGAGGCGCAAGAACGGGTCCTTCCCAGTGGAGACTGCATCGTCACCGCGCGCGTCATCGTGGATCGTGACGCCCAATCGCTCAAGCATTCATCGCAGCGCGTGGACACCATCGACTGTGTGGCCTGGACAACGCGTTCTCAACGTTCGATGCGCGGTTGGGGGCAGGGAGATCAGGTGGAGGTGAGGGGGTCGATGCGGCGGCGGTTTTTCCGCACGCCCGGCGGACCGGCGAGCAGAGTGGAAGTGGAGGTCAAGACCACCAAGAAGGTCAGATCGGCTGCGTGAATTGCTCTCATCCATCGCCACCGCGTCGTTGCGGTGCCGCGTTAAGGTTCATCGCCGCGTCGTCGTCGAGGTGCCGCATGACCACTCCCATTCGAGGCTTCGGGCCAAACGACGTGGACTTGCGAGGCATCATCAGCCCGGCTTGGGCGACGCTCATCACCTCCGCCGTTCCGGCAGGCTGCATCAACACGGCGACTCCACCCTGCTGATGGGCAGCAGAGAGAGCCTGATCGACGGTGTGGTGATAACTGACGCGATCCTCACCGATCCTCAGGGCCGGGATCAGCACGTCGTGCAGGACCTGAGCGTCAGACATCGTCCCACAAGCTTCAGTGGCATAAGAGAAGGTGGCATGTCTTTCACCTTCGGTGACCACGAATGATCCACGACGACTCGAAGGTTGCGGCAAGGAGCCGTCCAACGCCACCACCTCACCGAGCTCGATGCCGCCCACGTCGCCTGCAGTTGACAGCAGCTCAGCCAGGGTGACGTCCGCGATGGCTCGGTGAATGGGCCCGACCTGCAGCGGACACTGGGATTGGTCGACAAGCAGGGCTAACCCCGCCTCCCAAGGTCCAGACTGCTCCCCTGAGGCATGATGTCGGTCCCGGTTGCGCAGATACGCCGCATAACGGTGGTGTCCGTCTGCGATGAGAGCCTGCCTGGGTGCGAGATGGTCTGCCACTCGCCGCAGATCGGCTGGATCATCGATTGCCCACAGGCGGTGAAATGTCTGGTCGGCTGCAGATACGTCGATCAGCGGTGGCCGAGCTCGCGCTCTGTCGAAGATCTCGGCGGTCTCGCCCTGGCCGTCGTAGACCAACATGATGGGTTCCAGGTTGGCGCCTTGCGCCGTCAGCATCGCGAGTCTGTCGTCGACGATTCCGTCGATGACATCCTCATGTGGCAAGACGACGCGGTCGCTGTAGTCGCGCAGGCCGAGCGCTCCCACAAGTCCGCAAACATGATGGCGAGCATCGCCGTACTCGTAGACATAGAGGGCTGGTGCGTCCTCCGTGACGAGGACCCGCTCGGCACGCCATCGCTCGAGCAGCTTGGCGGCGCGCTGATACGGGTCTTCGCCGGTCATGGGGTCAGCCACCAGGCGCGGCAGGATGAGGCGGACGATGTTCCTCGGATGGTTGTTCAGCAGCGACTCGATCATCGCTCGATCCATCACGTCGTAGGGAGGCGACGTGACAGCGCCGATATCGGGCACGGTTTCGTCGCCGTACCGCATAGCGACGAAAGGGGAGAGCCGCAAGATCGAGTCGGCAGCTGGGTCGGTGGGGTTTCGGATCACCCTGCATTCTATGAACGTGGTGTCCAGCCCGCGGCAGCGCGGACGGCGCTGGCTCGCGGTGGACCGCAGATCCAAATGTGACGGCCATCCGGGCACCGCTGAAGCAGCCGGCGCATCGCTGCTGACAGAGTTGCCCACGTGTCAGAGAATCGAAGGAAGCTGAGAGCCAGTCCAGAGCCTCTGGTGAGCAGCTATGACTGCGCCATGCTCGACCTGGACGGGGTGGTGTATGTCGGTCCGCACGTCATCGAAGGCGTGCCGGATCTGCTCGACGAGGCCCGCCAACGCAAGATGGCGCTCGCGTTCGTCACGAACAACGCCGCTCGCACTCCGAAGCAAGTCTCTGAGCACCTACAGCAACTGGGGATCGCCGCCGAAGCTTCCGACGTGGTGACTTCGGCTCAAGCCGCGGCCAGGGCGACCGCTGAGCGCCTTCCGGCGGGTTCACGAGTGCTCGTCGTCGGCGGAGAGGGCCTGGTTGAGGCGCTGCGTGAGCGCGACCTCGTACCCGTGCGCTGGCAGCCAAGCGAAGAGCGCCTCGAGCCAGCCGGTGATCCACCGAGGGCAGTCGTGCAGGGATTCCATCCCTCTGTCGGCTGGGAGCAGCTCGCCTACGGAGCCCACGCCGTCAGGGGTGCGGACCTATGGGTCGCTTCCAACCTTGACCTGACCTTCCCGACGCCCCGAGGCATCGCTCCGGGCAACGGCACACTGGTCAACGCGGTCGCTGCTGCGGCGGGTCGCCGCCCCGACGTGGTCGCGGGTAAGCCGTTCCGCCCGTTGTTCGACGAAACTGTGGACCGCACGGCATCGCGACGCCCGTTGGTGGTGGGCGACCGGCTTGACACGGACATCGAGGGTGCCGTCAGATGTGGCGCTCATGCGCTCTTGGTCATGACGGGTGTCACCGACCTGACAGCCGCCGCCCTCGCCGTGGGTGACCAAAGACCCGATTACGTGTCTGCAACGCTGCGCGGCCTGATGAATGCTCATGCCGTCCCGGACCATCAAGGTGACCAAGCCGTGCTCGGAGACTGGGTCGTCGGCATCGACGATGACGAAGTGGTCGTCTACCGTCGCGGCAGCGACGAAGATGAGGGTTTGCGCACAGTGATCTCGCTCGCCTGGCGCTGGCTGGATGCTTATCCTGACCGCCGGCTCGGCTTCGATGCCGTACACAAAATGTGGCCAACCGCTTAGGCGGCGGCCCCGTCGAGGTGGCGACTGCGGGTAGGGTCGAAAGCCGAAGGAGGCCCGTGTGACCGCGCAACCATCACGTGACGATGCAGAGAGAGCGCTGAGAAGCGAAACGACAGGTGACCAGCGAGTCGACGGCGCTGTCGCCCGTCTCGATCAGCTCGATGAACTCGACCTCGACGAGCACGGTCAGGTCTACGACGAGATCTCCGCGGCACTGCACGACGTACTTGACGGAGCGCCCGAACCGGCTCTCGTTGATCTCGAAAACATCCGTCCAGCTTGACTGTTTGCCCGGTGCCTCGCCGAACCCGCCTTGACGCTGAACTGGTTCGGCGTGGGCTCGCCCGCAGTCGAGAGCATGCCAGCGGCCTTATCGCTGAGGGCCGCGTGCGGGTGAGAGGCGCGCCGGCGACCAAGCCGGCCACGGGTGTCAGCACCGACGAGGCAGTGAGCGTCATACCGGTGGCGAACGCAAAAGAATACGTGTCCCGAGGGGGGCACAAGCTCGCCGGAGCACTCGCGGCATTCATCCCCGCCGGACTGCGTGTAGAAGGCAGATCAGCGCTCGATGCCGGCGCCTCCACGGGAGGGTTCACCGATGTGTTGTTGCGCGCCGGAGCCGCCTCCGTGGTTGCCGTCGACGTGGGTTATGGCCAGCTGGCATGGTCACTGCGGTAGGACCCGCGCGTCGCCGTAGTCGATCGCACGAACGTCCGCAGCCTGACGGCTGACGACCTGCCGTACCGCCCTGAGGTAGTGGTCGCTGACCTGTCCTTTATCTCGCTGAAGTTGGTGCTGCCGGCGCTCGCCGCGGTGGCGGACGCGTCCGCCGATCTGGTGTTGATGGTGAAACCACAGTTCGAGGTGGGCAAGGACAGGCTTGGCAAAGGGGGAGTGGTCCGTGACCCCTTGGACCGTGCGCACTCGATCTTGGTGATCGCAGCAAGCGCGAGCGACCTCGGTCTCGGTGTCCAGGCGCTGTGTGCGAGCCCGCTGCCAGGCCCCGCCGGCAACGTCGAATACTTTATCTGGCTCCGCCAAGGCGCGCCGTCGATCGACCCGACGCTGGTGGAGCGGGTCGTTTCCGAGGGTCCTCAATGAGAGGCTAGAACCATGACAGTGCCGATCGTCGCTACGGACCCACGCCGGGTCTTGTTGATCGCTCACACCGGCCGTTCAGACGCGGTCGAGGTAGCGAGCGCGGTGTGCAAGCGACTCATGGGCTCTGGTCTCTCGGTCCGTCTGCTCGCCGACGAGGCTGACGATCTGAATATCAGCGGGGTCGAGGTTACGGAGCCGGGCACAGACGCCGCCAGCGGCTGCGAGATCGCGCTCGTCATCGGAGGCGATGGCACCATACTGCGCGCGGCCGCTCTGACGCGTTCTGCCGGCACGCCTCTCCTCGGTGTCAATCTTGGCCACGTCGGGTTTCTGGCTGAGGCCGAGTGGGAGGACCTCGACTTCACGGTCAACGCCATCATCGCCGCCAACTATGTCGTCGAGGAGCGCATGACCGTTGACGTCGTCGTCAGCAACGACGGAGTTGTTTCGTCGCACGGCTGGGCGCTCAACGAGGCAAGCATCGAAAAGACTGCTCGACAACGCATGCTCGAGGTGGTCGTCGAGATCGACGAGCGGCCGCTGTCTCGGTGGGGATGCGACGGAATAGTGATCGCCACCCCGACCGGGTCCACGGCGTACGCGTTCAGTGGTGGTGGACCGGTCATATGGCCGGAGGTCGAGGCCCTGCTCATGGTGCCCATCAGTGCCCACGCCCTGTTCGCCCGCCCCATGGTCGCGTCACCGTCTTCTACGTTGGCCGTCGAGGTCAGCGCTACTTCCGAAGCTGGCGGAGTGTTGTGGTGCGACGGGCGTCGCTCAGTCGAACTGCCCCCGGGCTCACGAGTCGAGGTGCGGCGTGGTGCTTGCCCGGTTCTCCTTGCTCGCCTGCACCAGGCGCCGTTTACCGACCGCCTGGTGGCGAAGTTCGAGCTCCCCGTCGATGGATGGCGGGGCGGAGCGGCTCGTCGACGGCAGGAGCAACAGAGATCGCGCGATGCTTGAGGAGCTGTCGATCTCCTCGCTGGGGGTGATCGACGACGCGACGCTCGAGCTAGGCCCTGGTTTCACGGTCGTCACCGGAGAGACCGGTGCCGGCAAGACCATGGTCGTCACCGCCTTGGGCCTGCTGCTGGGGGCTCGAGCCGATCCCGGGTCGGTTCGCCAGGGCGCTGACCAGGCACGCGTGGAGGGGCGGGTCCGGCTCACCCCCGACGCTTATGTGGCTCAGCAGGCCGCCGAAGCCGGCGCTGAGCAAGACGACGAATCCTTGCTGCTGGTGCGCACCGTGTCGGCTGAGGGCCGGTCGCGGGCCCGAGCCGGCGGTGCAGCTGTCCCGGCCGCCGTGTTGGCACGATGGGCTGCTGACCTCGTCGTCGTACACGGCCAGTCGGATCAGCAACTCCTGCTCTCGCCGCCGCGACAACGCCAGTGCCTCGATGCCTACGGCGGCCCGCGTCTCATCGCGGCCCTCACCCGCTACCGCGATACGTTCGACCGTCTACGCGCGGTAAGCGCCGAACTCGACGACGTCACAACCCGGGCCCGAGAGCGGGCCAGAGAGCTTGACCTGCTCAAGGCCGGCCTGGCCGAGATCGAAGGCACCGATCCACAGCGGGGAGAGGACGTCGAGCTGATCGCGGAGGAGAGCAGGCTGGCGCACGGCGACGGACTGCGCCGGGCAGCCGACGAGGCACGCCTGATCCTGAGCGGTGACGATGCCTCTCCCGACAACGCCGACGTGTTGAGCCTGGTTTCTCTCGCCCGCAAGAGTCTCGAGTCTGAACGTGACCACGACACGAGGCTCGATGCACTGGCAGCCGATCTCGAAACGGCGTCCTACGCCCTGGTCGACGCGGCTGCTGACATCGCGGCATACGCGACCGGTTTGGAGACCGACCCGACGAGACTCACGTGGGTCCAGGAACGTCGCGCCCATCTCACCTCTCTACAGCGCAAGTACGGCGACACGATCGACGACGTGCTGAGCTGGGCGACTGCCTCGGCGCAACGAGTGGAGCAGTTGAGCGACGACGACGCAAAGATCGCCCAACTCCGCGACGAGCAGCAAAGCCTCCAGGGGCAGCTGGCAGACCACGGCGCGGCGCTGTCCGAGCAGCGGGGGATGGGGGCCCGCAGCCTCGAAAAGTCGGTCACCTCAGAACTCGCGGGCCTCGCCATGCCACATGCATCGTTCGTGGTCGGCCAGACCCCCCTCGAGACGCCGGGCCGAGACGGCCTCGAAGACATCAGCTTCATGTTGTCCCCGCATCGAGGGGCCGAGCCGCGGCCCCTGCAGAGGGGAGCATCAGGTGGTGAGCTGTCACGCGTGATGCTCGCGATCGAGGTGTGCCTCGTGGACAGCCAACCGGTGCCCACGATGGTCTTCGACGAGGTAGATGCAGGGGTGGGAGGCAAAGCTGCCGTGGAGATCGGACGACGGCTCGCTCGTCTGGCGAGGTTTTCGCAGGTCATCGTCGTCACCCATTCCCCGCAGGTGGCCGCTTTTGCGGACATGCACTATGTCGTCAGCAAGAGCAGCGAGGGCAGGGTGACGACGAGTGGAGTGACAGTGCTCGACGAGACGGGCCGTCGACGTGAGCTATCGCGGATGCTGGCGGGGCTCGAGGGATCACAGGCGGCGCTGGACCATGCCGACGAGCTTGTCGCCCTGGCGGACCAGGAACGCACGGCCTAGCACGGAAAGCCCGTAGGGCGCCACGCGCACTGACCGACAGATGCCTGGTTGTGCTTGCCTCCTTTGGCAGGATTGCATGTGATGAGACTCCATTTTCTCCGCAAGGGTCGCGGTCGCCAGTCAGCTGGTGTGACCGGTATCGCGCGAGTGGACCGCCGTACCCACTCGTTGGCGGGCCGCGCCCGCGCTGGAGACATCGCCGTCATCGACCACATCGACTTCGACCACGGTGCGGCGACAGCCTTGGTCGAGGCTGGCGTCAAGGTCGTCGTCAATGTCGCACCTTCCATCTCCGGGCGCTATCCCAACTTGGGACCCCAAGTGCTGCTCGAGGCAGGAGTCGCCTTGGTGGACGATGTCGGTCCTCAGGCGTTCGCAGCCATCCGTGAAGGCGACCGTATCCGCGTCGACGGCGACAACGTGTACAAGGACGAGGCGTTGATCGCGTCCGGGACCTTGCAGACCAGCGACCGTGTGGCGGAAGCGCTCAAGGAGTCCAAGGCGGGTATGGCGAGCCAGCTGGCGGCCTTCAGTGCGAACGCCATCGAACACCTGAGCCGCGAGCGCGCGTTGCTCCTCGACGGAGCGGGCGCCCCCGCCACCGTGCTCTCATTGGAGGGCCGCCAGGCGCTCGTGGTGCTGCGGGCCTTCGACTACGAACGGGACCTGAAGTCGCTCAAGACCTATATCCGAGAGAACTCCCCTGTCCTCATCGGAGTCGAGCGTGGGGCGGACGCATTGCTCGAGGCCGGCCATCCGCCGGACCTCATCGTCACTGACTTCGGTGATATCTCCGACGCCGCTTTGCACTGCGGTGCAGAGGTGGTGGCGCATGCGACGTCAGGCGGGAGGCTTCGAGGTTCTGAGCGCGTGGAGCGACTCGGGTTCACGCCACAGATCTTCGAGACACAGGGCACCGCCGAGGACGCCGCCATCCTGCTCGCGCATTACAACGGCGCTCGACTCATCGTGATGGCCGGCTCGCACGCATCGTTGGTCGAGTTCGTGGACAAGGGTCGCTCAGGGATGGCGAGTTCCTTCCTCACCCGGGCTGCGGTCGGATCCAGCCTGGTGGACGCGAAGGCCGTCGCTCAGCTGTATCAGCACCGGATGCGCGGTTGGCTTGTCTTGCTCGTGGTGTTGTTCGCTCTGGCTCTCGTGGTCGCCGCCATCGCGACGACCCCCGTCGGCCAGGAGTGGTGGGATCAGTTACGCGATTGGGGTGACGACTTTCAAGCCTGGGTGCGGAGGCGGGTCGGATGAGCTGGCTGCGTCGACATGTGTGGACAATCCTCGCCATCTGTGTAGCCCTTGCGGCTGGTGTGGCACTGGGTGCTGGCCCTCTGCAGAGAGACGAAGGCGATCGCAATACCGCCGGTAGGCGTGGTGACCAGGCAATAGCGGCGCCCCTGGACGACGACCCGTTTCGCGAGGCCCTCACGCTGACTGCCACTGAAGCCCTCGTCGGCGCGAAGTTGGAGGGAGTGGTTATCACACTCGTGGTGCTCCCCGAAGTCGACGACAACCTGGTCGAGGGAGTCGCCAGCGTCATCGAACAAGCCGGCGGCTCGTTGGCAGCCACGGTCAGAATCGACGAGGCCTTCACCGACCCGGGCAGCAAGGCGTATGTCGACAGCGTGGCCACGAGCTCGGCCAAAGGGGTTCAAGACGTCTCGGGAATTCCGGTGGACGACACCTACGAGCTCATCTCTGGTCTGGTCGCGCGGGCCTATGTGACCGGTGACGATGGCTCAGCTCCCGTGCTCGACGAGGTTGCCACCAGGATCGACTCCGAGCTTCAGGGCGCCAATCTCGTCGAAGTCGAAGGCGACCCACTCCGCAGCGGAGCGCTGGTCGTCGTCTTGGCGCACGGTGCCGATGGGACCGACGACCTCAGTGCGGCCACGAACCTGATCGAAACCAAACTCATCACCGCCTTGGCCAAGACCGCCGACGCAGTACTCCTGGCTACCACGCCGGCGGCTAGCTCGCGTGCTGGGCTGCTGGCTGCGCTTGCCGATGTCGAAGCCGTCGCCGGCGCCGACAATCTCGCCTCGCTCAACGTCATTGGCAGCGCAGCAGGTCGCGTGGCCAGCGTGTACGCCCTCCTCGCAGTCACGAGCGGGCAAGCCGGGCAGTACGGCATCGTGGACGGCGAAGTGGTCCTGCCCCCTGGGTTGTCGCTGCCGCCACAATGAACGACACGGCACGTGAACGACGCGGCATGGCACACTTCACGTGCCGCATCGGCGAAGGGTGGACGCAATGTGGCTGTCTTGTTGATAGATTGAAACCCCGTGGACGGGTGAGTGTTCTCGCCGCACACCGATCTCTGCGGGAGCGATCTTGGCTTTGAAAGCTGGGCCGACCAAACATCTCTTCGTCACCGGTGGCGTCGCCTCGTCGCTCGGCAAGGGGCTGACCGCCTCCTCGCTCGGCCGACTGCTCAAGTCGCGCGGTCTCAGGGTGACGATGCAGAAACTGGACCCCTACCTCAACGTCGATCCAGGGACCATGAACCCGTTCCAGCACGGCGAGGTCTTCGTCACGAGCGACGGTGCTGAGACCGACCTCGACATCGGACACTACGAGCGTTTCCTCGACGTCGACCTCGGCCAGCTCGCGAACGTCACCACTGGCCAGATCTACTCGACAGTGATCGGTAAGGAGCGCAGAGGCGACTACCTGGGTGACACCGTCCAGGTCATTCCCCACATCACCAATGAGATCAAAGAACGCATCCGCGCTATGGGTGGCGACGACGTCGACATCGTCATCACCGAAATCGGTGGCACCGTCGGCGACATCGAATCGCTGCCGTTCCTCGAGGCCGCCCGCCAGGTTCGACACGATGTGGGACGAGACAACTGTTTCTTCCTGCATGTGTCGCTCATTCCCTACATCGGTCCCTCGGGGGAACTCAAGACGAAGCCGACTCGGCACTCTGTGGCGGCCTTGCGGTCGATCGGTATTACTCCCGACGCCGTCGTCTGCCGCGCCGACCGCGAGATCCCGGAGAG
>JACCZJ010000122.1 GCA_013696065.1 Nocardioidaceae bacterium | reverse complement strand
GGGACGAGCAGGCCTTCGCGCCGCATCTGGTCGGTGTCGACCGGCCGCTCGTCGTTGGGTGATGTCATGGCGCGGGAGCTTCGACAGCCAGCTTCTCCGCCGCCTGCTTCGCCCGGAACATCGAGATCCAGGTCGAGCCCCACTCGTCGTGGCCGAGCAGCAGGTCGGCCGCCTTCACCGCCTCGACGATCTGCGGAGTGCGGGTGTCCATGATGGCGCTGGTGAGGCCGACTGCCATGGCCATCGGCAAGAAGGTGGCGTTGATGGTGTGCCTGCCCGGCATACCGAAGGAGATGTTGGAGGCGCCCAACGTCATGTTGACCCCGAAGGCCTCGCGGATCCGCGCGATCGTCTCGTAGGCGACGTTGACGATGTTCGGGTCGGCGCCGATCGGCATGGCGAGCGGGTCGATGACGATGTCCTCGACGGCAAGGCCGTAGGTGTCGACCGCGGTGTCGAGGATCTTCTTGGTGAGCACCAGCCGCTTGTCGGCTTCCATGGGGATCTCGTCGTGGTCGTTGGGCAGCGCGACCACCGCGGCGCCGTAGTGTTTGACCATGGGCAAGATCTCGGCCATCCGGTCGTCCTCGGCGGTGATGGAGTTGACCAGGGCTCTGCCTTCGTAGACGGACAAGCCAGCTTCGAGTGCCTCCACGACCGACGAGTCGATGCAGATCGGCAGGTCGGTGAGGCTCTGGATCAGCTTGATGGCCTTTTTGAGCAGCTCGGGCTCGTCGGTCAACGGCACTCCCATGTTGACGTCGAGCACAGTTGCGCCACCCGCCACCTGGGCAGCGACATCTCGCTCGATTGCCGAGAGATCTCCGGCCCGCAACTGCTCTTGAAAGATCCGTCGACCGGTCGGGTTGATCCGCTCACCGATCAGGCAAAACGGTTGGTCGTGGCCGATGGTGATCTCTTTGGTGCCGGAGCTCAAAACGGTGTGCATCGATAAATTTCCTTCTCTCAACCGACTTGTCAGAAACTGGGGCTGCTATAGCCTCCTTAGCTTCTGACAACTCACTGGGAGGTCTCTAGGCGGAGACCATGGCTCGTTTCTTCTGGATCAGGTCTTTGGCTTTCTTGACTGTCTGGGACGCGTCGGCAGCGTAGGCATCGGCGCCCACTGCGTCGGCATACTCCTGTGTCACGGGAGCCCCGCCGACCATCACGACGACCTGGTCGCGGATACCGGCTTTTTCCAGCGCGTTGATGTTCGCCTTGAACATCGGCATCGTGGTGGTCAAAAAGGCCGAGAAGCCGACGATGTCCGGCTTGTATTCATTGATCGCTTCGACGAATTTTTCCGGTGGCACCTGCACTCCGAGGTCGATGACGTGGAAGCCGGCGCCTTCGAGCATGATGTTGACGAGATTCTTGCCGATGTCGTGCACATCGCCCTTGACCGTGCCCATCACAAACGTGCCGACGGTCTGGACGCCGGTCTCAGCCAGCAGCGGGCGCAACAGGTTGAGGGCGCCGCTCATCGCCCGACCCGCGATGAGCATCTCAGGCACGAAGAAGTCGCCCCGCTCGAATCGGGCGCCGACCTCCTCCAGAGAGGGAATCAGCGCGTCGAAGAGCAGCGACTCGGGCGTGATGCCGAGGTCCAGCCCCTGCTGGGTGAGCTCCAGCACGGCTGGCGCATTGCCTTGCAGAGTCTCGTCGTAGAGCGTCTTGAGCAACTCGTCGGGCGTCACGCGGCGCCCTCCTTTCGGGGCTGGTGGCCCAGGACGCCGGACAGCGCCTGAGCATGCTTCTTGATCAGTGATCCCAGTTGAGGGAGCTTGTCGCTGAGGCGGCCGCTCGGACCCGAGATGCCGACCGCGGCGACCACCTCACCACTGCGGCCGAAGACGGGGGCGGCGATGGCGTCGAGGCCGATCTCGAGCTCGCCGAGGGCTTGGGCGAAACCCTGGGCGCGCACGGTGTCGAGGTGACGCCGGAACTTGTCGGGGTCCGTGATGGTGTGGGGTGTGCGTGCCTCGAGAGTCCGGTCGGGGACGGGGATCAGTCCGGCGGCATACAGCACCTTGCCGAGGGCAGAGCAGTGGGCGGGCACGTCGACGTCGAGCCAGTTGGTCGTGCCGAGGAGGTATGTCGAGTCAACCTGAGCCACCTGCGCGACGATCCGGCCGCGCGCCACAGCCAAGTTGACAGTCTCACCCGTGGCGTCGCTGATTTGCTCGAGGGTCGGCCGCGCCAGCGCGACGAAGTCGTCGAGCCGGTCGTGGCGGCTCGCGTAGGCCGCGAAGAGAGAGCCAGCCTCGTAGGTCCCCTC
>JACCZJ010000111.1 GCA_013696065.1 Nocardioidaceae bacterium | reverse complement strand
TATCAAGGCGGCGTACGCCTCGACCGGCGAGTTTATCGACGAACACCCGTTTGTCACCGAGGAGGCCAAGTCGGCTCGGCCCGACGGCGAAGTGGTCCTCGACTGACCCGGGACGTGCGCTAGCGCGGGCCTGGCGAGGGAACCGTTTTTGATACACCGTCAGGCCCACCCGGTGGCGCCTCGCTGGAGCAGCGCGATGGCAGCGAAGGCCACCGTCACCTGGGAGCGGACCTGGCCGTGCCTGGGAGCGACGTCGAGATCGTGGGTCGAGACGTCCACAAAGTCGGCGCCCACTCGCTGTGGAGTGCCAGTGATCGGCAACCCGTCGCGCATCCGGATCAAGACCGGGCTCCTGTCTCGAGCGATTGCCCTGATCACCGCAGTGAGGCTCACTCGACTGCTCAGTTGATCGCCCTGCTTGCTGACGGCGGCCGGGGGGAGATTCCAGGCTGCCGACACAGCCGCCAGTGGTATGACTGCCTCGTCTGGCGTCGCGACGAGCAGCCAGCCTGATCCGATGCGTTGCAGCACGCCATGCACGTCACCAGCGCCCGTGACTCTCAGCGTCACTGAACGTGAGACCTGGGCCCTCAGCCGACTCTCAAGCTCGACGCCAGCTAGTTCGGCGCGGGTCCGATCGGCGACTTCGCTGTCCAAGTCGCCTCTCTCCAGTGACCTCGCCTGGCCTTCCAGGTCGGTGAACAGCTCATGCCAGCGCATGCTGCGACGCTAGCCGTTGGGCAGACTCCGCTCACCCCGGCTGTGGACAAAACATTGACTCTGCGCGCAAATACAAGATAAAACAGGTAAACAGAGGTAAACGAACACATCCGAGGGGTTAAGACAATGTCGCCAAGCGGACGCGCACTGCGGATCGTCGCTCTCACCCTCATCTTGGTCGTCGCCGCCGCGGTCGTCACCGGGGCTACGAAGGGGCCGGTCGCAGAGCTGCGTAGATGGGGCACCACACCACGCACGGCGCGTGCAGGAGGCTGGACTGTCGATCAGATAGTCGTCGCGGTGGCGGCCGCGGGCTGCCTGGGATTGGCGGTTTTGGTCATCATGTCCACAGTTCTGACCGTGGTCAGCGCCTACCTCGGCTCGGGGGCACCTTGGCTTGCCCGAATCGCGCGTCGCATCGGACCACGCTGGTGGCGGCACTTCGTCCTAGCCACCTGCGGTATCGGGCTGTTAGTGCCCGGAGCAGCGACAGCGACTGATGGCAACCACGTCCGTGCAGGGACGCGGTGCGACCCAGCGTGTTCGGTCGACCTGTCGGGTTTACCCCTGCCAGATCTCCCGATCGGCGGCCACACATCGGCGCGCGCAACTCGAGCTGACGAAGTTCGAGATACCGGGGCTGTCACGGTGCGACCGGGCGACTCGCTATGGCGCATTGCCTGCCGGCAGATCGGCCCCCATGCATCCCAAGCAGCCATCGCGAACCGCGTCGCTGATCTCTACGACGCCAATCGCCGAGCCATCGGCAACGACCCGGACCTGATCTACCCAGGCCAGCTCCTCACACCTCCAGGAGGCTCTCATGACTGATCGAATCGCACCCATTCACAGCCTCGCGACTCAACGTAAGCGCATCTGGCGACCGATCGACTCGGGCGGTCGCGGTGAGCCGCGACCGCAGTATTCCCAGGGAGCGCTGGCACTGACCTATCCCCTGACCAGCGGTCTTGCTGCCGAACCGCGCTCCACTGCCTTGACCGTGGTGCAGAGTCGGCCATCACTCGAATCCACCGTTCCCGACCCCGCGGCATGGGTAGCCCGCTTCCTCCAGGCGGTGGTGGAGGTGGTGTCGAGTGACCGCCCGGTGAGCCAACTCGCCCGCTGGACCAGCAGCAGCGTGTTCGACGAGGTGCTTGAACGTCAGCAACTGGTGGCCCGCCACCGCACCCGTGGCGCGACCCGTTCGAATCGCGTGCAGGTGGCTACGGTGCACATCTGCCAGGTCTCGGCCGAGACCGCGGAGGTCGCCGCACGCGTCAAGTCGGGACAGCGGTCGAGAGCCATGGCTGCCAAACTCGAATACGACCGAGATCGATGGCAATGCACCGCCATCGAGTTCGGCTGACCATAAGCGTCTACGGGCGCGACGAGCCTTGTGCCGTGCGATGGGCCAGGTCGCCGTGACAGCGCTTGAATTTGCGGCCTGACCCGCATGGGCACGGCTCGTTTCGCGACACCCCGGCATACTCGTCGGCCTGCGCATCGACCTGGACCTCCGTCCCGGCGTCGCCGTCGACCGTCGGCGCCGAGTAGGCCAACCTCGTCGGCGCCACGGGTTCGAGCCCCTTGGCGACGACCTGCGGGTGAACACCACCGTCGTGGCCGTGGTCGTCAGGGTCGCCGTGGTCGTGGTCGAGATCGGCTTCCGGGCGCTCGACGCCAGAAGCGGCCTGACCATCCAGCTCGTCCACCTCATCATCCAGCTCGGCGACCTGGTCGGCTGAGTCAGGAGTCGCCTGACCAGGGGCGAGCCGGTCGGCCGCAGGCTGCTCGGCCTGCGGCTCCACGTTGACCTCGACGTTGAAGAGGAAGCCAACCGACTCCTCCTCGATCGAGTCGCGCATTGCCGTGAACAGCTCGAAGCCCTCTCGCTGATACTCGACCAGCGGATCGCGCTGTGAGTAGGCCCTCAGGCCGATGCCCTCGCGCAGATAGTCCATCTCGTAAAGGTGCTCGCGCCACTTGCGGTCCAGCACGGACAACAGCACTCGGCGCTCGAGCTCACGCATGACGTCAGCGCCCAGCAGTTCCTCACGTGCGTCGTAGGCGTTCTGCGCATCACCGGTCAGTGCCTCGACGAGATAGTCACGCGTCAGCATCTCGCGGCCGCCGGCCTCGTCCTCGAGCTCTTCTTCGCTGACACCGACCGGATAAAGCGTCTTCAGCGCCGTCCACAGCTTGGGCAGATCCCACTCTTCTGGGAAACCGGCCGTGGCGCCGACGACATACCCCTCGACCGTGTGATCGATCATGCGGCGCACCTGCTCATGCAGGTCGGCGCCCTCGAGAACCTGCCGGCGTTCGCCGTAGATCACTTCGCGCTGACGGCTCATCACGTCGTCGTACTTCAAGACGTTCTTGCGGGTCTCAAAGTTTTGACTCTCGACCTGTCCCTGTGCCGACGCGATAGCCCCGGTGACCCGTTTGTTCTCGATCGGTACGTCGTCGGGGATCTTCATCGTGGTGAGCACCCAGTCGACCCAGTCGGACTTGAACAGGCGCATCAGATCGTCTTCGAGAGAGAGGTAGAAACGAGACTCACCCGGGTCACCCTGGCGGCCGGATCGACCGCGCAGCTGGTTGTCGATCCGACGCGACTCGTGGCGCTCGGTGCCGACAACATAGAGCCCACCCACGTCGTTGACCTCGTCGTGCTCGTCCTTGACCTGCTGCGCGATGCGTTCGTGGGTCTTCGGCCAGGCCGCCTCATACTCCTCGGAGTGCTCGATCGGGTCGAGCCCGTTGGCGCGCAACTCCTCGTCGGCGAGGAACTCGACCGATCCGCCGAGCATGATGTCCGTGCCCCGACCCGCCATGTTGGTCGCCACCGTGATGGCCCCCTTGCGCCCAGCCTGAGCCACGATGTGTGCCTCGTTGGCGTGGTGCTTGGCGTTGAGCACCGTGTGGGCGATGCCGCGCTGCTTGAGCAGGCCAGAGAGCCGCTCGGACTTCTCGACCGAGACGGTGCCAACCAAGACGGGTTGTCCGTTGCCGTAGCGCTCAACGATGTCGTCGATGATGGCGTCGTACTTCGCACCTTCGGTGCGGTAGACGAGGTCGGGCTGGTCCGCGCGCACCATCGGTCGGTTCGTCGGAATGGAGATCACCCCGAGCTTGTAGATTTTGTCGAACTCCGACGCCTCAGTCA
>JACCZJ010000036.1 GCA_013696065.1 Nocardioidaceae bacterium | reverse complement strand
TGCCAGCCCTCAAAGCGGCTTGGCATCAGCTCGCTGAGCAAAGCGTCGCGGGTCTCGCCTCGACACCGCTCGATCAGGTCAGCGCCCTCGTCGTCGACCTCGCGCAAAGCCTTGGCTCGACGGGCATCTGCGTCAACGAGGCAGCTCTGGTGACGGCGGGCGACGCCTAAGGCGTATCGGGCCATCTCGTCAGGCCAGTCGGCCTACCACGCAGTCATGGAAGCTGCTACATAGCTTTACGCAGTCTCTCTCCGGATCTATCGCCTCGGGATGAAACTCGCTGCCGCCAGCGTCGACGAGTACATCGCTGAGCTCCCTGATGAGCGCCGGCCGTGGATGGAGAACATCCGCTCTGATTGCCAAGAACTGCTCAACGGCTTCGAGGAATCTATGTCATACGGGATGCCTTCTTACCCGCGACGGTGAGGTGGAGGTTGCCTTTGCCAGCCAGAAGCGGTACGTCTCCCTGTACATGCTGCGCTCAGACGTTCTCGAGTCACACCGCGACCAGTTAGCGGGTCTCTGCGTCGGCAAGAGCTGTATTCGGTACCCCAGGCCAGCCGACGTGGATACCTCCGTACTCAGGGCCATGCTCTCCGCCACTGCCGCCACCACCGGGCCCGTCTGCTGATCAGCGCCCGCAGCTTCAGCCACGCAGCTTTGTTTGCCGACCTCTACATCGACCTGACCCTTCGAGCAGGACTTTGCCTGCTTCCTCTGCAACAACACCAACGTTCCCAGCCACTGGACCTCTCAATGCTCTTCTGGGTGCTGATCAGAACGGCACCTCCTGAGCGAGCAGGCCAGCGCCAGTGCCGCGGCCGGAGACGAGCCGGCAGAACTCGACGCCATCCACAGCGATCGCCTCGCCACCAGTGCCCCGCGTGAAGGTGCCTCCCGCTGGGCCGGTAAGTACGAGCGTGCATGGTTGACCATGGCGGCGCGCCCATTCGGAGGCGGCGTCCTCGACGATCCGACCATCGTGCTCCGCAGTGAGGACGAGCTCACGACCGGTGGCGCGGGAGATGTCCACCCGGTGCATCCAGGTGTCCCTGGTCAAGATCGTGTCGAGCAGATAGCCCATCTTCCACGTCTCAGTCTCTCCGCTCAGCAGTTCCTGCTTCATCGGCAACGCGCGGAGAGGTGCCGGCATGCGGGAGCGGAAGCGCGCGGAGCGTGGGCCTGCCTCGGCGAGCCGGTCGAGCACTTCCCCGCGGGTCAGGTCGGCGCGCTCACGGATCTGCACAGCCGTCATACCGTCCACTAGCGATCCGCCCCCAGCCTCCTTCTTCGCTGCGCGCATCATGTGAACGAGGCTGCGGGCAGAGCAAAAATTCTCCATTGCCCCGAGGACGTGGCCGGCCATGTCCCGCACGTCCCAACCGGGGCACTCTGTGGGCTTCGACCAATGCTCGGCGGCCAGTGAGCGCAGGAGTTCCAGCATCCGCTGGTTCTCCGTGCAGGCCAAGGTCAAACCTTCTGATCGATTGATCGGGCGGACGTCGTCGAAGGGTGTAGCAGTCGTGCTCATGCGCGGGTCCTCCTCCGCTTGACGGGTGTAGGGGTCACGTGGTGGAAATACATCTCCATCGCCTCATCGACGAGGCGGATCCAGCGATCACCACCAGGATCGTTGGAGATCTGCTGGTCGGTGAGTCCTGTCCCGATTGCGGTGAGCAGGTCCAGAGACCGTTGATCGGTGAGGCCCATCCCGGCCAATCGTGTTCTCAGCCTCTCAAGACCCTCGATGGAAATAGCGAACGTCTCCGGCGCAGGTTCGAAGCCCGGGATGGTGCGCTGAAAGAGCAACTGATAACGCACTGGGTCCTCGGTACAGAACCCGACGAAGAAGCGCATTCCGGCCCGCAGGTCAGCGAGCGGGTCGTCCGTTGTCGGGACGAGAGTTTCACGATCGGCGTAATCGCGCGCTCCCTGCGCGAACATGGCGTCGTAGATCGCGTTCTTCGACGCGAAGTAGGTGTACAGCGACGGCGCCTGCATCCCCACCTGGCTGGCCAGGTCCCGCAGGGACAGGCCGGCAAGACCCTCGGCGCGAACCAACGTCCAGGCAGCTTCGAGAATCTCGGCCCTGGTTGACTCACGGCGTTCGCTTCGCCGATCACGGACTGGTTTATCTAACATAGTTAGGATTAACTCACGCCATTCGGGCGTCGTCAAGGCCCCGCACGACGTTTTCCGAGCAGCATCCCGATCGACGGCCAATTGGTGTACGACGTACCGCGGGCTACGCGAGCCGCCAATTCATCGCGAGGCGGGGGAGCAGGATTGGTGCGTGATGTGGCTTGACCTGGCAAGACACGTATCCCTTCGCGCTGAACACCTGACGCGGGACGAAGGTTGCCTGGCTCCGCCGAGTCAGCCGTTGCGCGGGGTCCACTCGTTGGCCCGCACGTTCCGGGCCGCCAGTGTGGCCGTCTGCTCGAGGCGCCGAGACCGCGCCTCGGGTCGCTTCGCGGTGATGAATCACTACAAGATCCCGCGTTTGGCCGAACGAGGGAAGGCATTCCAGTGGCGCTGGGACTCAGAATGAGCGTCGAGAGCAGCCGCGAGGTCATCGGGCTCAACGAGGTTCTCCACGCCGTGTGCCGACCACGTCCCGTCCTGTCTACCGCGCTCGATCACGGCCAGCCCAGCACGCGCTAGCGCCTGCTGGGCCGTGAGCTTCTCGATCCGCAGCTTGTTCGACCGCGACCAACGGCTGCCCTTGCGACGAGGTGTGGCGAGCAATTGTGTGCGCTCCTCATCGAGCGTCCGGGTCTGATTGTCGATCCATCATACGCAGAGCGTCGCCTCCTCCACGAGATCGTCATACGAC
>JACCZJ010000029.1 GCA_013696065.1 Nocardioidaceae bacterium | reverse complement strand
GGGTCCATGATCCGCCCCACGCGTACCGCGCGCCTGGCAGCAGTGGCGGCAACAGCCGCCCTCATGCTTGCCTCGTGCGCTCAAGACGAAGGCACCGACACCACAGATCCGGCTGAAAGCGAATCGTCCGCCGAGGAGACCACTGACGGCGAAGAGACGCCCACAGATGAGCCAACCGAGGAGCCCACGGAGGAAACCGAGCCGCCTGCCGAAGCAACGGGTGACGGCAAACTCGTCGTTGGCTATCTGCTGCCGACCACGGGTGACCTTGCCTTCCTCGGCCCCCCCGAGATCGCTGGCGTCAACATGGCCGTCGAGGACATCAACGCCGCTGGTGGGGTCCTGGGCGAGGAGGTGGCCATCGTCGGCGCAGACTCAGGTGACGGCACCCCCGCCATTGCGCCAAGCTCGGTCGACAAGCTGCTCAGCAAGAAGTCTGACGTCATAGTCGGCGCCGCGTCGTCCAGCGTGTCGCTGAGCGTTATCGACAAGATCGTGAACGCGGGCGTCGTCCACTTCTCGCCAGCGAACACCTCCACGGCGTTCGACACGTACGACGACAAGGACCTCTACTTCCGCACCGCACCATCCGACGTCCTGCAAGGTGCGGTGATGGCCAACCTCGTCATCCAGGACGGCAAGAAGAACGTCGCCATCTTGGCTCGTCAGGACTCCTATGGTGAGGCTCTCGCCGACGAGGTCGCGAAGGGTCTGGAGGAGGGTGGCGCCAAGGTTGCCGCGAAGACCCTCTACGCCGCAGATGCCTCGAACTACACCGCTGAGGTCAACCAGGTGGCCGGGACCAACCCGGACGCCGTGGTCCTGATCGCCTTCAACGAGACGACCAAGATCATCCCCGCGATGATCCAGAAGCAGATCGGCCCGGGAGACGTGCAGGTCTACTTCGTGGACGGCAACGCCGCGGACTACTCTGCCGACTTTGATCCCGGCACGCTCGAGGGCGTCAAGGCGACTTTCCCGGGTGCTGAACTGACAGGCGACTTCAGGCAGCGTCTACTGGAAACTGACCCGAACCTCAAGGACTTCACCTACGGTCCTGAGACCTATGACGCCACGGTCATGTCTGCTTTGGCCGCTGAGGCTGCCAAGGACGACGCCGGTGTGTCGATCGGTGCGAAGCTCATCGAGATCTCCGCCGGCGGCACCAAGTGCACGACGTTCGAAGAGTGCGCTCCGATGGCCGCAGCCGGTGAAGATATCGACTACGAAGGTGTCTCGGGTCCGGTCGACCTCAACGAGACCGGAAGCCCCTCGAAGGCCACCATTGGCATCTTCGAGTACGCCGGTGACAACACCTACGCGCCTATCGACTACGTCACGGGTGTGATCTAACCGCAACATAGTGAGAACCCCCTCCCCGACTGACTAGGGAGGGGGTTCTGCTAGGCCTGGGTCAGGCTTTGGCGAGGGTGCCGAGGTAGAGCTCGATCACCTTGGGATCTTTAGCCAATGCCTTGCCGGTGCCGGTGTAGGCGTTGCGTCCCTGGTCGAGCACATAGGCCCGGTCGCAGATTTGCAGGCATCGTGCTGCGTTCTGCTCCACCATCACCACAGAGACGCCAGCCCGGTTGATCCGTCGGGTCTGCACGAAAACTTCGTCCTGCATGACAGGGGAGAGCCCCGCAGAGGGCTCGTCGAGGAGAAGAACCGAGGGCTCCATCATCAAGGCGCGACCCATGGCCACCATCTGACGCTCACCACCGGACAGTGACCCGGCCCGTTGGCCGCGACGCTCTCCGAGGGCTGGAAACAACGACGTCACAAACTCGAAGCGCTCGTTGAACTTCTTGGGCTTCTGATAAGCCCCCATCTCGAGGTTCTCTTGGATGGTCAGAGAGGGGAAGACATTGTTGCTCTGTGGCACGAAACCGATGCCTGAGGAGACCAGCACATCGGCTCGCTGGTTCGTCACATCCTGGCCGTCGAGGCTCACCTGGCCGGAACGGACCTTGACCAATCCGAACAATGCCTTGAGCAGAGTGGACTTGCCTGCACCGTTGGGGCCGATGATGCCGACCAATTCCCCTTGCTGGCAGTACAGGTCGGCGCCGTTGAGGATGTCCACACCCGGCAGATAGCCGGCGATGAGGTCGTCGGCCCGCAATACGGAACCGTCGGCGGCGGCTAGGTGCGCCTGCCTCTCGGGCGTGCTGTCTGAGGTTTCAGACATCTCGCTCACCTCTGTTGAGTTGAGCCGCTTCTGCCTCTTGATGGGACTCAGCGATGATCTTCTCCTCTTCCTCCAAGCTCAGCTCGGCGTCGTGATGAGCACCGAGATAGGCGTCGATGACTCGCTGGTCAGCCATCACTGCCTCGGGTGGACCCTCGGAAATAATCCGGCCCTGAGCCATCACGATCACCCAGTCAGAGATATCGCGCACCATGTCCATGTCGTGCTC
>JACCZJ010000006.1 GCA_013696065.1 Nocardioidaceae bacterium | reverse complement strand
GAGGGGTAGTACCTTCAGGCGCAGATTGGCACTCTTGCTCCACCGCCACTTGCTGAGGACCCCTATGCGCCGCAGTCTTGCTCTTGCCATCGCTGGCTTGTTTTGCGGTACGGCGGTCAGCGCTTGTTCGGAAGAAGAGCCCACCGCCTCGCCTACCGTCTCGAGCTCGTCGTCGTCAACGTCCCCCGCCACTCGGTCACAACCGACTGAATCGGCAGAACCGAAAGAGCCGACGACGACTAAGCCCCCGACGGATCCGGTCAAGCCAGTGTTGCCCGAAGCAGCCAAAGAGCACTCTCAAGCCGGCGCACGGGCCTTCGTCAAGCACTACATCGAGGCATTGAACTATTCGTTTCAATCGAACGACCCAAGGTCGCTGCGGTCTATCTCGTCTGATGACTGCACCGTGTGCGCCGAGCTAATCGCAGCCGTTCAGAAGTTGCGGAAAACGGGTGGAGAGCAGAGGGGTGGGCTTTGGACGGCTAGCAAGGTTTCGTTCGTTCCCACGCAGCCAGCGAATGCACCGATCGCACTGGTGACGGTGGAATTGGCGGAGGGGTTGTTCAAGACCGGTCGGAACGCGCCGGCGCAGGAGATCCGCGCCCAACGCATCAACCAAGAATATCGCTTGTCTTGGGGCGGACGAGTCTGGGAGCTCGAGGACGTCAGGAACTTATGACCGTAAGAATCGTCTTGGCAGCCGCCCTGTCAAGCGTCACGCTTATTCCCCTATCCGCGCACGCAAACCACTGTGACGGAGAAGTGGGGCCAGCTCATCTAATCATCGGGTGTCAGGGGGTGAACCCGGGGACGGGGCCAGGCACTAACCCGGGCGAGCCCGGCGGACCTGGAGACGGAGGCGACCTGACCACCTATGAGTACGTCTGGCTGCCTAGTTGCCCCGGCGCACTTCCCGGCGATCCCGACGCAGTCTTACTCACGTGTGTTCGTGCGCAGTCATGTGCTCAGCCAGGAATGATTCTGATGTCCCTTTACGCTCGGCAGCTGACGGATGCAGCAGGGAACAAGGTTCGCGCAGGTTGGGAGTACCAAACGTCGGAGTGTCGAGAGCGCTCTGATTTGGGGCCGGTGCAGGGGCCACGACGCCAGCTCACCTGGACGACTGTGTTGTCCGCGGTGCGGCGCGTCGGCATACCCGCTGAACAGGTCGAGGCGCCCAACTACACCCTCGTCAACCTCGAGACGACCTTCTACACCACTCCGGAGCCGATCGACCGATCGTTGACACTCATCGGCTACGCGGTCGACGTACACATCGAGCCGACGTCGTACACCTGGAACTGGGGCGACGGCTCGAGCGACACGACTTCGACCCCTGGGGAGCCTTACCCCAATACTGACGTCACGCACATGTACGTCGACGCCACGCGTGACGGCCCCAGCAACCAGGTAAGTGTCGACGTCACGTACGCCGTGCGCTACCGCGTCGATGGCGGCGAATGGCTGCAGATTCCTGAAACCATCACCATCCCCGGCGAAGCGACATCGCTGCCCGTCAAGCAGGCTGCGGCCGTCCTGGTGGCAGAAGACTAGACAGCAAGCACCGGCTGTCTCGGTCAGTAAGTAGGCAGGAAGAGCGACTGTCCAGCCCGGACGGAACCGGCGTCACTCAAGGCGTTGAGATCGACGATGTCGGCAACCACTTCGCGTGGGTCCCTATCGGGCGCAGCGTCGGTGGCAATGTCCCACAAGGTCTGGCCAGGCTCCACCACCACCGTCTCGGTCGCCACGTGCTGCTGCGTCTCGTTCGCGGAGTCGGCGCGGCCAGCCCAGAGGGCGAGCACCAGACCTAGAGCGAGAGCCGACAGTAGGAGCAGCCGGCGACCGCGCCGAGTGAGCCGAAGTCCGTCAGCCACTGTTGGCTGGCGTCGACTCGGGGCGCCGCCCCAACACTCGGTCATTGCGATCGTCATCTCATTACCTCCACTTGGTCAAACGGTCCATCCGCTCGGTACCTCGACCGTGCGCGCTCATCTGCAGGTCTAACGCCATCCGCCGACACTTTCCGCATACCTTCCACAAGACCGGCGCACACCGGTCCAAATCGAAGATATGTTCGATCGAACACATGTACGAACAGTAACTCATTCTGACGCTTGACACCAGGGCGGCGCCACATTCGATCCGTCCAGGCACCGGTGGTGGGCCGATCCGGCCGCCTTCCGCCCCCACGGCTGGGGCCCACGTACGCTCAGGTCATGATCACGATCAAGCGGTCCGTCACGGTCGACAAGCCGACCGCCCTGGTTTTCGACTACCTCGCCGACTTCAGCAACGCCGTGGAGTGGGACTCCGGCACTACCTCCTGCACGCGCACCAGCGGCGATGGAGGAGTCGGATCGACCTACGCGAACATCTCGAAGTTCGCTGGGCGCAAGACGGACCTCACGTATGTCGTCGAGGTTCTGGAGCCTTCCCACCGACTCGTGCTACGGGGAGAGAACGACACGGTTATCGCCCGCGACACAATGGTGATCACATCTTCCAGCGGAGCCACGCAGGTGGACTACACCGCCGAGTTCGAGTTCAGCGGTGTGGTCAAGCTCCTACAGCCGCTGCTGAAACTGCCGCTCGAGAAGCTGGGCAACGACTCCGAGCGGAGTCTGCGCGAGAGCCTTTCCCGCCTCTAGCCGCGACTCGCCCTCACTGGGGGCGACTCGCTCGACTGTCATGGCCGTAGGCGTGACAGTCTCCACAGGCAACACGCCGGGTTCGAACAGATGTTTGAAAGCGTCGGCGCACAGGTCTACGGTTTTCCTATCAGTTGAAGCCACTGCCGAGCGCCACCAAACCAATAGCGGTCGTGGTAGCAGATCTGATGCACATCCGTCTCTATCGCCAGCTGGAAGGTGGTCATTATGGCCCGCTCGCCTCGCGACTCCGAAACTCCTGTCCACGAGCTCCCCGACGGGCCGCCGGACGCGGTTGGCCTGACTCCGCGTCAGCGCCGAGTGCTTGCCTGCATCCGGGACTCCGTGGAGTCGCGGGGCTATCCCCCAAGCATGCGCGAGATTGGAGTGGCGGTAGGACTCACGAGCTCCTCATCGGTCGCGCATCAGTTGCGGGTGCTGGAACGAAAAGGCTTCCTGCGGCGGGATCCGAACCGTCCGCGAGCTGTCGAGGTTCTCATCCCCGACACGGCTTCGCGAACATCGGTGAATCAGGCAACTCTCACTTCCATTGACGAGACCGACTCCGGTGACCAGCGCCCCGAGCCAATCTATGTTCCGGGCGTGGGACGCATCGCTGCCGGCGGTCCCATTCTCGCCGAAGAGCAGGTCGAGGAGATCTTTCCGTTGCCGCGCCGACTTGTCGGCAGGGGGACGCTGTTCTTGCTCGAGGTTCGAGGCGACTCGATGATCGATGCCGCTATCTGCGACGGCGACTTTGTCGTGGTCCGTCAACAGGCCGCGGCGGAAAACGGCGAGATCGTGGCCGCCATGAT
>JACCZJ010000494.1 GCA_013696065.1 Nocardioidaceae bacterium | reverse complement strand
TCCCATGACCACGCCGCACCCTCCAGCCGAGCTGCTGCACGGCCGCGCTCAGGCACGACTCAAGCTCCTGCTGCGACGGCCAGCCCATGACGTTGGCGCTGTATCGCAGGTCACCGGAGGCCACCGTGAAGACCGTCTTATGCGGTGCTGGAGGCGGGTCAACCAGGACAGGCATGAGGTATCCGGTCATCGCGATGGCTCCGTGTCTTTCTCCGGTGCGGCGTTGGGCATCCATGCGCCTTGTCGGGCCGCGAGCTCGTGGGCAAGGGAACGAGTGCTGGAGTAGAGATCGAGATAAGCCGCGAAGAGGTGGTCGTAGAGGCCGGCCAGTTCGGGGCGCGGTTCGCGGACCGCCCGGATGGGGTTCCAGGCCGCGATCGACACGGCGGACACCGACTCGGCGGCGAGGAGGGCCCCCCCGAAACAGGCACCTATGGTATGGGTGGGGATGGACTGCGGTCGTTGCGTGATGTCGCAGACGATCTGGCTCCACAGCTGACCCTGGGCTCCGCCACCCACCGCGACGATCCGTCGGACGTCTCCGCCGGCTTCCTCGATTGCGTCGATGTTGTGCCGCACGCCGAGACCCGTCGCCTCCAGAGCTGCCCGGTACAGGTCGCCCCGCGTGTGGGAAAGAGACAGTCCGACAAGCACGCCGCGGGCCTGCGGATCCATTACCGGCGTCCGCTCTCCCGCGAAATACGGCAGCATCAGCAGGCCGTCCGCCCCAGGCGGAGAGGCCGCGGCAAGCCGACTCAGGGCGGCGAAGTCGGACCCGAAGAGGTCACGGAGCCAGGCAGTGATGGCTCCGGAGGTGGCCATCCCACCGGCGAGGTTGTGGGTGTAGGGCCGAGCGCCGACGGTCCCCCAGAGATAAGGGCTGGTGAGCTTCTCCTGAACGGTGTTGACCAGGAACATCGTCGTCCCATACATCAGCATGAGGTCGCCCACCGAGTGGGCGTTCACGCTGAGGGCCTCCGCCCAGGCGTCGACCGTTCCGGTGATCACCGGGACACCGACCGGCAGCCCCGTCCGGTCGGCGGCATCGCGCGTAACTACACCGGCGATATCGCCGGGCCAGTTCAACGGAGGTAACTCCAGGTCTGGGCAGATGTCGCCGACCCAAGGCTCGTACCACTCATACGCATCGACGTCGTAGAGGGGCGTGCATTGGCTGGCCGATTGGTGGTCGAGCACGTACTGGCCGGTCAGCTGGTACACCAACCAAGAGCTCGGCATGAAGATCCGCCTGGCGCGATGGAACAACTCAGGTTCCACGTCGCCCACCCAGGCGATCTTGGCGCCGGCAGCCTGGGACGACAGCCCGGAGCCGCAACGCGCGCGGATCTGCTCGGCGCCGTAACGGGCGTTGAGCCGGTCGATCTGCGCCGTCGCTCGGGAGTCGACGCCATAGAGGATGGCCGGCCGCAGCGGATGACCGTCTGAATCCGCTAACAGCACGCACGGACCCATCCCGCTGACCCCTACCGCCAGGACATGCACTGGAGTGGTTGCTAGGAGCTGGGCTGTGAGTGACTCGAGTTCTTGAGACCACACCTCGCTGTCCATCTCAACCCAGCCCGGACGCGGTCGGTCCACGCGGTGCTCCCGAACGGCGGACGCGACCACCCGGCCGTCCAAGGTCACCAGAACCCCCTTGCTGCTCGACGTGCCGATGTCGACGCCGAGCACCGCGCGGAGCATGCCGCAGACATTGGCAGGAATCGATTTCAAGGTCAAGGGCCAGGTCGCGCCTGGGACCAGCGCCGTTGCGTGTTCCCGTTAGGGCACTGGCCGGAGTGAGCTCTCTCGCACCCGCAACTCCGGCTGAAGGATGGCGCGGACTGCAGGGCGGTCCGGCTCAAGGATCCGCTGTTTGAGCAAGTGGGCAGCCTGGCGACCGATCTCGAGGTCGCGCTGGGCGATCACGGTGAGCGACGGGTGGGTGAGTGACGCCCAGGGCGGGTCGTCGAAGGAAACGAAGCCGAGGTCATCGGGGTAGCGCAGACCCGCTTCGCGCAGCGACCGCAAGGCACCAATGGCCATCGTGTGGTTGGCCACCAGCACCGCGTCCGGCTGGGCCTCGAGCAGCTTCGTCATCACCACGTGGCCGCTCTCTTCCTTGAAGTCTCCGGCGCTGAGCAGTCGCCTCTCGAACCGGACACGGGCTTGCCTGAGTGCGGCCTTGTACCCAACCAATCGCTCTCGCGAAGTGGTGGCCGCAGCCGGCCCGCCGACGTAGCCGATGCGCCGGTAGCCCTGGTCGAGTAAGTGCGCGGTGGCGAGCCGAGCGCCTTCGACATTGTCAGATCGCACCGTGTCCGTGCCGGAGGTCTTGGCCAGGCGATCGACGGTGACAATTGGAATACCGTTGTCAACCAAGAGGGACAGGTCGGTCTTGCGCTCCGAAGTGGGGGAGATGATGACACCGGCCATCCGCTCCGCAACGATGATCGACAGGTAGCGACGCTCCCGCTCGACGTCCTCGTCGCTGTTGAACAGCACGACCAAGTAGTCTGCGCTGCCGGCGACGTCCTCGACACCTCGAATGACTGAGCCGAAGAACGGGTTGCTGATGTCACTCACCACCAGGGCGAGCACCCTGGACGCCTGCGTGCGCAGACTCCGGGCAACCTTGTTCGGTCGGTAGCCGAGTTCCTTGACGGCCGCGAGGACGTGCTCCCTTACCTCCGGGTTTACTCGCAGCTTGCCGTTCATGACACGCGAAACAGTGGACCGCGAAGTGCCCGAGAGCTCAGCTACATCACGGATGGTCGCGACCAAACTGCCCCCTAGACATGTCGCGCGCGCCAAAGCGCGGGGTGGCGCCGTGGTCGCTAGTACGAGCAAGGACGCTGGTCCTCGCCGCCACCCTAAGGCCCACGTCCGGCGGCGGCATCAACCGGCGCCCGCCAATCCTGGGGAACGCAGGGACCGCAGCTGCCCCTTGACACTCCCGCGCGACTTCTCTAGTTTCTGTGGAATCGTTCCCACCGAGCCACGCAAGAGGCTATCCGGCCCCAATGAAGGTTGTGACGCCATGCAGCGTTCCGCACCGGAAACAGCACTACTCGCGGTTCCCCTCGCCCCCTGCCCTGCCCGCCCACGTCGCCTACATGCTCGTCGAAACGCACGTAATCGTGTCCGCGGTCTGGCCGGGATCAGTCTCGTGTTGCTTGGGACCCTCTCCCTCGGTGCATGCGCGCCTGGGGCGAGCAAGGGTGGGGCTGCGGACACGAAGCCGACTGCCATCAGCACGGACCTGGGCGACAAGCCTGTAACACTCAGGGCGTTAACCGACACCTCACCAGACAATGTGTCATTCAAGGCGCTTGGAGCCGCGTTCCACAAGAAGTACCCGAACGTGACAGTAGAGGTGAAAGGTGAGCAGTTCCCCGTCCTCCAACAGAACGGCTTGCGGCTCATCTCGAGCTCCGACGCGCCGGACATCATCCGATTCCCTACCCTCGGGAACGCCGTCAAGGACGGTCTCCTGACCAATCTCGACCCGTACGCGAAGGCATATGGGTGGGACGCTTTCCCGGCCACTCAACTAGACCAATGGCGGGTCTCCCGTAACGGCAAGCTACGCGGCAGCGGCCCCCTGTACGGAATGGGCACCGCCTTCAGTCTCACCGGGGTCTATTACAACAAGGAGAAGGCCGCCGCGATCGGCATGACCAAGCCCCCCTCGACTCTCCCCGAGTTCGAACAGTTGCTGGCAAGGGCCAAGACTACCGGTGACACCGCCATGATGACGTC
>JACCZJ010000401.1 GCA_013696065.1 Nocardioidaceae bacterium | reverse complement strand
AAGTTCAACCCCGGTGACATCGACGAACGCTCGAAGTGGGACGACTACCAGCAGGCGTACGAGCGTGCACTCGAACGCTGCAACACCTCTCCGGCCCCGTGGTACGTGATCCCCAGCGACCGCAAGTGGTACCGCAACTGGGCCATCGCGAAGCTGCTGCTCGAACACCTGCAGGTGGTAGGTCCGCAGTGGCCCGTCGCCGACTTCGACGTCGAGGAGCAGAAGGCCCGTCTCGCCGCCAGCTGACGCTGAGGGGTCACGTTTGCCGCGCTGAGTGGAGGTGTCAGGCGGGTATCTGCACGAGTTCCAGCGCGCCGACGGAGTAGCGGGCAAGGATCAACCGAGCCAGCCCGTCGTGAGCGCCCAATGGCTGCGACACGGCGACCGCGCCAGCCTCGAGGGCGAGCTCCTCGACGCGGTCGGTGAGCGTGCCGGGGGCGACGAAGAGCGAGCCGACTGCGACGTACCGCTTGCCCTGCCGGCGCCACTCTCGCACCGCCTCGCCTGTCGACGGTGGTGCAGCCGATGCGAAGGCGACCGTCGTTGGCAGCCTGTGCCGCTGACCCCACAGCCGTGCGACCCGGGTGATCGACGCGCTCGCCCGAACATCGGACGAGCCTGCCGCCGCGAGCACGAGCGCATCGAGCTCACGGACCCGGGCAAGCCGCAGCGCCTCGCGCAACCGATCGTCGAGCATCGACAGCAGCCCCGCGTCGGGACCGATGACGTCGGTCGCGGTCACGGTGACCTCGGCGTAGTCCTCGTTCGCCCGGTGTATGACAGCGGGCAGGTCGATCGCGGCGTGGTATGCCGACGTGAGCAACACAGGTACGACGACCACCTCGCTGTGGCCCTTGGCCGCCAAGCGGCCGACGACCGTGTCGAGATCAGGGGGGACGTGGTCGAGGAAGGCCGACTCGATGCGCAGCCCAGGGCGCAACCTCTTGGTGGTGGCGACGATCTCGCGCACGGTGCGCGCGGACCTGGGGTCGGCACTGCCGTGGACGAGGGCGATGAGCGTGGGAGCGGTCATGACGTGGATTCCGCATCTTTGTCGGGTTCGTGCCTGCCCATCGACCGTCGCGGGCGTCGTTGCCCGGTGCCACACGTCGTGTGCACGGCCAGCCGCCGATGGAGGGATGGAGGAAAGGGGGGCGGACGCGCGCCCGACGAAAGTCAGGCGGGCGGGCTACGCCGGCATACACATCGCGCTGCGCGTCATACCCAGGTCCACATGGCGTCGTACCACGAGGAACACGGTGCCGCGAGCTGTCGACGTCATGGGGAGATCATCTAGCCGAGGGGGCGGAGTCGGCAAACGAGCATCTCATATCTCAAGACCGCGTCTCTCAATATGGACGGGACGGCCGCTTGGCGCACGCCAAGCGGCAGCTGTCGCCACATAGGAGGCAGCCTGCATCGCGGGAGGTCGAGGTCTGCACGGCAAGCTGCCTCCCTGCACCGCAGGTTTGCGCTGTTCACAGGCCATTTGCATGGTTCACATGGCAAACGCCCGGCGTCAGGAGAGCTCGAGGCCGGGGTAGAGCGGGTGCGCGTCGAGGAGCTCGGCACCGGCTGAGCGGACCCGGTCGCGGACGCCGTCAGCCGTCGTGGCCTTGACCTTCGAGGGCGATCCGCTGTTGGCGGTGTCAGCCGAGGTGTTCGACAAGACATCGACGATGAGCTCGGCCACCGTGTCGAACTCGTCGTGGCCGAAGCCGCGAGTCGTCAGCGCAGGAGTCCCCAGCCGGATCCCGCTGGTGTACCAGGCGCCGTGGGGGTCTCGTGGGATGGAGTTCCGGTTGGTGACGACACCTGCGTCGAGAAGCGCCGACTCTGCCTGCCGCCCCGTCAGGCCGAAACCGGACACGTCCAGCAGCACCAGGTGGTTGTCGGTGCCGCCGGTGACGAGCCTCGCGTCCCGCTTGACGAAGCCCTCCGCCAGCGACTGCGCGTTGGACGCGACGGCTGCGGCGTACGTCTGGAACTCCGGTCGCCGAGCCTCGGCCAAGGCGACCGCCTTCGCTGCCATCACGTGCGACAGCGGGCCGCCGAGGACCATGGGGCAGCCCTTGTCGACGGCGTCGGCGTACTCCTCGGTGGCGAGCACGAGCCCGCCGCGTGGCCCACGCAACGACTTGTGCGTCGTCGTCGTGACGACATGCGCATGCGGCACCGGGTCCTCGTCCCCGGTGAACACCTTGCCGGCGACGAGCCCGGCGAAGTGCGCCATGTCGACCATCAGGGTGGCCCCGACCTCGTCGGCGATCTCGCGCATGGTGGCGAAGTCGACTCGGCGGGGGTATGCCGAGTAGCCGGCGATGAGGATCAGCGGCCTGAACTCGCGGGCGGCGGCGGCCACCCGGTCGTAGTCGAGCAGGCCCGTCTCGGGGTCGGTGCCGTAGCTGCGCTGGTGGAACATCTTGCCGGAGATGTTGGGGCGGAACCCGTGAGTGAGGTGGCCGCCGGCGTCGAGCGACATCCCGAGCATGCGCTGTTGGGCGAACGTGGCGCGCAGCTGCTCCCAGTCGTCCTCCGACAGGTCGTTGACGCCCTTCGCGCCCGCTTCGGCCAGGGCGGGGGCCTCGATGCGGGTGGCGAGGATCGCCCAGAACGCCACCAGGTTCGCGTCGATCCCCGAGTGCGGCTGCACGTAGGCGTACGGGGCGTCGAAGAGCTCCCGGGCGTGCTCGGCTGCCACCGACTCGACCGTGTCGACGTTCTGGCAACCGGCGTAGAAGCGGTGCCCGATCGTGCCTTCGGCGTACTTGTCGCTGAGGAAGCTGCTCATCGTCAGCAACACCGCAGGAGACGCGTAGTTCTCGCTCGCGATGAGCTTGAGGGAGGCGCGCTGGTCTGCCAGCTCGCAACGAGTGGCTCCGGCGATCCGCGGCTCCACCGACTCGATCACCTCGAGGGCGGATCGGTAGGCGGCAGAGGCCGTCGCGGCAAAGGTGTCGGAGGTCATGGCCGACAGCGTAGTGCTGTGCCTCGAGGCCAGGGCCGGGGTGTCGCGCGTCGAGCGAGTCTCGGCCGTCATGTCGTTACCGTAGACCGCATGGCGGCTGAGTCGGTGCGGGGTGAGGCGTCGCGACGCTTGTCGCTGGCCACGCTCAAAGCCACCAGCTGGCGACTGCTCGCCTCGACGGTCGGCTCCTGCTTCCGCCACCGCGTGACAGGTCTTGCCGCTGAGGCCGCCTTCTTCGCCATCCTCTCGCTGCCGCCGCTCGTCTACGGGCTGGCGGGAAGCATCACCTACATCGTCAAGAAGGTCGATCCGACCCAGATCGTCTACCTGAAAAGCGAGATCATCGACCTGTCCGGTCAGGTGCTGACCGACGAGACAGTCAACCGGATCGTCACGCCCACCCTGAACCGGGTGCTCGCCGGTGGCCGCTTCGATGTCATCTCCGTCGGCTTCGTGCTGGCCCTGTGGTCGGGATCTCGGGCACTCAACGTCTTCGTCGACACGATCACGATCATGTACGGGCTCGGCGGACGCCGTGGCATCGTACGGACCCGAATGCTGGCATTCGCGTTGTACGTCATCGGCCTCGTCGTCGGGGTCGTGGTGCTGCCGCTCGTGCTCGCTGGTCCACGCCTCGTCGACAAGTTCGTGCCGCAACGGGCTGACCCTCTCAATGTGGCGTACTGGCCCGTGGTGATCATCTTGAGCATTGCCTTCCTCACGGCGCTCTATCACTGGTCGGTCCCGGTGCGCTCGTCGTGGCATCACAACCTGCCGGGTGCTGTGCTGGCATTCACCATGTGGGTGCTCGGAAGCTACCTCCTTCGGGTGATCCTGCAGACGGCCAAGACGTCCATCTACGGGCCACTGGCCGCTCCGATCGCGATCTTGCTGTGGCTGTACCTCACGGCGCTCGCGGTGCTGATCGGCGCGGCGCTCAACGCCGCCTGCGACCAGGTGTGGCCCGAGTCGTCTACGGC
>JACCZJ010000415.1 GCA_013696065.1 Nocardioidaceae bacterium | reverse complement strand
CAGGGTTGGGGACTCAGTGTCGGAGGCTGTGACTTGACGGCTGGTGGTCGCCACTATCGAGACCAGCCGTTCGACCCGGTCGGCGATGTCGCGGTAGGCATTCTCGAACGCTGCATTCGTGCCGATCCGTACCGGATCAGGCACTGACCAATGGAGGCGCACACCGGGCTCGGCCGACTCCAAGGCTCCCAGTTCTTCATGGGCCTGGTCGCAGACTGCCACCACGAGGTCACCTCGCCGCAGGACGTCCCGGACGTACGACGTATGCGCGTCGCTGAGCGGCAGGTTGTGGCGGCGGCCGATCGCAATCGCCCGTGGGTGCACACGTATGGCGGGGTGCGTGCCGGCTGACGCGGAAGGCACGCTGCTCAGCAGCCCCCAGGCCGCATGAGCGAGCTGAGAACGGGCCGAGTTCTGAGTGCAGACGAAGACAACGCGTGATGGTGGACGCCGGCGTACAACGTCGCTCTGCGGGAGGCAGCCCCCTAGGACCGCGCGCACCGTTGGGTCTTCGAGGCAAAACCGCACGTACGTCCTACGCCGGTCGCCCTCAGAGCGGGTACGGCGGATCAGACCCGCCTCCTCCAGCACCCGCAAATGATGCGCAAGCAGGTTTGTCGCGACACCGAAGTGATCGGAGAGCTCCCTAGGCGCGGCGTCGCCGACCATGAGCCAGTCCACGATCGCCAGCCGCATGGGTTCGCCAACAGCTGCATGTAGCTGAGCTCGACGCTCGACGTTGGCGTTAGCTCGACTCATATTGACTCAATACTTCTTGAGTAAATCGCTTGTGTCAACACTCCGGCGAAGTCCGAGCCATCGTGGACGCCCTCAGATCCTGAAGGCCCCTCCTTGGAGGCCCCGAGCGCACGCCTGCAGAGCTTGGCTCTGCGGCAGTGTTCGCCGTCGGCTGCTCTACGTCTCCGAGGTGATGAGTTCGGCAGTGTCAGCGCCGATGGCGACCCGACGGTTCTCCCCGTCGACGTGCACCACAACGGGTTTCCAGGAGGCCGCCTCGTGATCCGGCACGTGGGCGTAGCTGATGATGATGACGACGTCGCCTGGATCGACCAAGTGGGCTGCGGCGCCGTTGATCCCGATGACGCCGCTGCCGGGGGGTCCTTCGATGGCGTAGGTCTCCAGCCTCGCGCCGTTTGTGACGTCGACGATGTGTACTGCCTCGTTCAGCAGCAGGTCGGCGGCAGCCATGAGCTCGGAGTCGATCGTGATGGATCCGACGTAGTTGAGGTCGGCCTGTGTCACGGTCGCCCGGTGAATCTTCGACTTGAGCATGACGCGATGCACTCGGACTCCTTGGAGGGGGACTCCAGGATACGGCAGCCGACAGTGAGCAACGTCGCCCGTTCACGGCGCGAGGCAGACTCCCCCGACGAATTTCGGTTCACTCGGTCCCCAGGAATTGGCTCGCGAGTGCCTTCGGTTGAGGCTTTGCGTGTCCATGTGATCACTCATGGACGTAGGGTGGCCACCGTGAACGGCCGGATGGTGTGGATCGACTGCGAGATGACAGGGCTCGACACGGCGAGAGACGCCTTGATCGAAGTCGCGGCTCTTGTCACCGACTACGACCTCAACGTCTTGGGTGAGGGTGTGGATGTCGTCATCAGGCCACCCGATGGAGCGCTCAGCCAGATGGGGGATGTCGTACGGGCGATGCACACGAGTTCAGGGCTCCTTGACGAGCTCGACCACGGCACCGATCTGGCGACGGCGGAGCAGATCGTGCTCGACTACGTGCGCAGCGAAGTCCCCGAGGTCAGGAAGGCTCCACTGGCGGGCAACTCGGTCGGTACCGACCGGCTCTTCTTGACGCGGGACATGCCCATGCTCGAGGCGCACATGCACTATCGGATCGTCGATGTCTCCTCGATCAAGGAGCTGTCGAGACGCTGGTTCCCTCGGGCCTACTTCGCCAGTCCCGTCAAGTCGGGTCATCACCGGGCGCTGGTCGACATACAAGAGAGCATCGAGGAGTTGCGCTACTACCGCGCTGCCGTGTTCGTGCCGCCCCCCGGCCCCGACACCGAGACCGCCCGCGCCCTGGCGGCACAGTATCGGGGAACCGTCACCGCAGCCTCGACGCCCCCGGAGGCCCGGGCATGACGCACGCCGGCCAGCCGCTACACTTCTCTAGCCGCTGAGGCCGCAGAGCCACAGCGTGTCACGGTGGGTGTAGCTCAGCTGGTAGAGCGCCGCGTTGTGGTCGCGGATGTCGCGGGTTCAAGTCCCGTCACTCACCCCAAATCACCCCCGCCGGCGCTGCGGGAAGCGTAAGCCGGAAGCGGATTCTTGACTTCCGAGCCCTTGAGGACGCCGACCCTATCGTCACTGTCTGCAACATCTCTCGTGACCCCGGTTGATTATCCATCTCACAGTCCGGCAGGGCTTTGCCAAGCGGATCAGCGGCGTTCATAGTTATACGTGGTGTGGGTTTGCCCCCAAGTCATCCGCACCCACGACCCTCACCACGCGTCTCTTGAGAAGCGTGGTGGGGGTCCTTTTTCGGCTCAAGCAGATGTCTGGGCCTCGGCTGATGCTCGATTGAGCCTGGACCTGATCTCAGATCCCAGTCCATGTACGGACGGGATCTGACCGAGGCGGCCGCGTTGGAAATCGTCGAACGCCGCCAGCACCTCAGCTCGGGTATTCATCACAAACGGGCCGCCCCAAGCGACGGGCTCGGCGATGGCCTTGCCTCCGAGCAACACGACTTCCAGCGAAGGAGAAGCCGCGTCCTGCCGGGTGGCGGCCGACACCACGATCTCGTCACCACTGCCAAGCACCGCCAGTTGGCCGGATCGCAAAGGCTGGCCTTGCGGACCGACCGTGCCGCTGCCAGCGAGCACGTAGACCAAAGCATTGAAGTCGCGGCGCCATGGCACTCGCAGCTCAGCTGTCGCCGCTACGGTGGCGTGCACCATCGTCATCGGGGTGTATGTCGAGCCGGGGCCGCGCACTCCGGCGACCTCACCCGCGATGACTCGCAGTAACGAGCCGGCGTCCGGAGTGGTGACGAGCCCGGCCTCCTGGCCCCGCAGATCTTGATACCTGGGTTCGGCCCACTTTTGCGCGCGCGGAAGGTTGACCCACAGTTGCAGACCGTGGAACAAGCCGCCCGACTGGACGAGCCATTCCGGTGGCCGCTCGATGTGCAGGATGCCACCGCCGGCGGTCATCCACTGGGTGTCCCCGTTGCTGATGGTGCCCCCGCCGCCATGGCTGTCTTGGTGCTCGAAGGTGCCGTCCAACAGATAGGTGACCGTCTCGAAGCCGCGATGCGGATGCCAAGACGTCCCCTTGGGCTCCCCCGGCGCATAGTCGACCTCCCCCATCTGGTCCATGTGGATGAACGGGTCGAGCAGCGACAGGTCCACGCCGGCAAAGGCTCGGCGCACGGGAAAGCCTTCACCTTCATAGCCCTGCGGCGCGGTAGTGACCTGGAGAACGGGACGGGCGACCGCCTGCGGTCCGCTCGGCCCGATGCGCGGCAAGACGGTCAGGTCGTCGACGGTGATAGCAGGCATTGGGTTCTCCTCAGAGCCAAAGTAAATCAGTCTGCTTAGTTGAACCTTCAACTCAGGTCCCGTATTCCACTGTACGGGAAGCCGAAGCCCTCAACCCGCTGGTCTGCGGATGCGTCGGCCAGCGGCATGCGATGCTGCTCGCGATGTGCTTTTCGACCCTGGCGCCGGGCGGCATACCGAGATCGTTGTGCTAGCGGAGAGG